>NZ_JBDYCV010000064.1:0-22437 GCF_040495915.1 Shigella sp. FJ200513
TGATGGAAATGGAAGCCACGCAAGCACCTTAAAATCACCATCATACACTAAATCAGTAAGTTGGCAGCATTACCAATTTTTGCTTCGCCGATAGGTGCAAAAAATACGGCTCGCTGTGTAAAGACTATCGCGCCAAAGCCCAGCGTACATGCCATCCCTAAATAGACCGGCATACTTTCGTGCGGCAGCATAATCAACAGTACGAGCGCAGCGGTACTGATGATAAAGGTGTAGCATAGATATTTACTCGGCGATTTCAGGATCTTATCTGAAATCATGCCACCAATCGGTCCACCAATCATTTTCAGACAGTATTGGTTAATGATGCCGTAAGCCCCCACCAGCGCAACGGGCAATAGATAGATGTTTTTCAGGAATGGAATGAAGAATGTCAGGCCACAGTAAACCGCGTAAACGAAGAAGACGTTGAAAGCGATAAGCCAGATGGTTTTGTCTCTCAGCACTGAGGTCATACTGGTGTTTTGCGATGCTCCGTCTTCTTTTTTCACCTCAACGGACGGTGCCTCTTCTTTGTCATTCAGGACAAAGAAAATAATAATGCCTACGGCAATCACAATAAGGGAATAGAACCAGATGCCTGCTTTAAAACCTAATAAGCCACTGCCAAACCAGGTAAATACTGCCAACGCAGAAAATGCCACCACGGTATCGACAATGCCACGCCCTGTTTCGAAGAAGCCAAACAACCGACCTTGTTGTTCGCTATTGCCCAATCGACTTACCGACTTGAGCAAGACCGGCCAGTTCATCATGTCGCAAGTAACGCCAAATAGCGCCCAGACAAAGAGGATGCCCCAATACCCCGGCATTGTCGTCAAATAAACACCCAGTAATCCTGTCGCAATGAGTGAGAATGACATGGTGTATCTGCGCGGTAGTTTATCGGCAAAATAAATAGACAGAAAAAAGCCCACTGTGGTGACAAATGAGTTTACCGACATAGCATTACCAATTTGACCATTGGTCAAATGGAAATATTCCTGCATCGGGATATAAAACGCATCTTTCAGCGACGGTAATTTATAAATTGTACCGCCACACAGTGTTAATAGACTAAATAACGCCCATTTCTTTTTCGTGAGCATAACATCCCCTAAGCGATTTTTAAAATCACTGTTTTAAAGGCAATAAGATACCGACCATTCATATGGAATGGTTTTATTAACTGCGTATGAGTTAAAACTTATTAGTGGTTCAGAAGATGGTTTGCCTCTTGTTTGATTTGTTGTAGTACGTTACGCACATGATTTATCTGATTAATTGCATCTTCTTTTTCTTTACGTAACCGCGCATCCAGTAAATGATTTTCTGGTAGGGGTGTTTCACTCATCTGGCGATAAGGGATCCACGGATTATCATCTTCGTCTTCAAAGCGGAACGCCGACGCATAGTAATCAACCTCTTCTTCCAGGCCATATGCCGTCACCTGCGGCTCATCATCGCCAAGGCAGATAAGGTGCGTTAATAACGCTTTGAATGGCATATCACCCTGACCTGAAATACAGGCTTTATGACCCAGGCCACCCTGTTCTTTAACGATCAAGGCATCTTTAATATGGACCTGGGTAATATGCGGTGCCATCGTTTTTAAGGCGTCGATGGGATGCTCATTTGCATTGATCATGTTAGCAAAATCAAACAGTAAGGAAAGAGACTCCATCTCACTTTCTTTGACCAGCGACACCAGCTCATGACTTTTTAAATCTTCATGCTGCTCAATCGTAAAAGTCAGGCCGCTGTCCTGATACGTTTCCCGTACATAGGCAATGTCGTTAGCGATAATCGATAATACGTCGCGCAAATTACCTTCATAACATGGATAAAAACGTACGGACGTTGCCCCAGTTTTCAACGCGATGGCGACGGCTTCGTCAATAGATGCCTTATCTGAAGCGCTGGTTTCAATATGAATATCAAGGTTCAGACGGCGGGCTTTATCCCCAAAGGCAGAGAGTTCTTTATCGTCCATATTACCAAGAGAAAAACGCTCGCCATCCAGAACATGGATTTTGACGCCACGTAGATTATTTTCACTGGCGATATCAAGTAAATCAGCAGGCAACACTCTTTCCAGCCGCATATTTAAATGAAAGGCATAAGCATGTAAATAAAGAGGAAGAGTGTCGACACGTTGTAGAATCTTTCTTGCGTTATTTATTGTCACCATAAAACACCTACAGATTAATGATGAGGTCTACGGCCTCAAATCGCCAATATTCAATATCTATCTGGACAATATTGCCTTGCTGGTCGGCGCGATGCTTTTCAATTAAGATCGCTGGCATACCCGCAGAACCGCCAAGATACTTGCTGATATCGCCCGGCATTCTGACGGGTTTGAAAATCAATTTTTTTACTACCGTCTCTTTTTGGTAGCACTTTTCCCAGACTGCAGAAAATGAGTGGTTTTCAAGTTGTTCAATAAAACCCGGAGCAACTTCAGGATTAATATATGTTTCGTGATAGAAAACTTTATGTCCTTCCAGCGCCCCCCAGCCGGTGATGCGATAGAGTTCAGTTGATGGCGTCACTGCAATCAGTGGCGCGAGCGTCTCGGGAATATCGCTGGTACGGTTTTTCTCGGTAAACCCCCAAGAAGGCTCTCGCCCTTGCTCAATTGCGGCCCGCTGAAAGCTCGCCGACAGCTCCGGACTGTAATTAAATCGCGGCTGGGTCACGAACCACCCCTTACGATCCTTACGGAAGATTTTGGATTCTGCCTCGAGGTTCAACAACGCCTGGCGCAGCGTCATACGTTTAATGCCCAGCAGTTCTCCCAGCTCTCTTTCTGAAGGGAGTTTTCCACCCGGCGTGGTGATGCCATCTTTCAACCACCGATCCAGTTTCTCTTTTGCATTTTCTACGGTGGATTGATTCTCCGCCATTGTTTAATCCTTTTGGTTTAAACCAGATGAAGCATCTTACGCTTACGCCAAAAAAGAAAGCAATTAACGGTGTATGACTTTGCAGATAATTGTGACAAAGCTCTCTATTGACGTAATCACAGACTTATAAGGGAGATACTCGCATTGGTGTGCGCTCACGACAGGTAAAAAAAAACCTGCCATCGCTGGCAGGTTTTTTATGACTAAAAAACGAAATTAATCGTCTTTCGGTGCGCGGTTGGCGCGGCGACGATCGTTTTCCGTCAGGTGACGTTTACGAATACGGATAGAGGTCGGAGTCACTTCTACCAGTTCGTCATCATCGATGAACTCCAGAGCTTGTTCCAGAGTCATGCGGATAGGCGGAACCAGAACAACAGCTTCGTCAGTACCGGAAGCACGCATGTTGGTCAGTTTCTTACCGGTCAGGCAGTTTACAGTCAGGTCGTTAGAGCGGCTATGAATACCGATAATCTGACCTTCGTAAACTTCTGCACCGTGACCGAGGAACAGCTTACCGCGATCCTGCAGACCGAACAGCGCGAACGCGACAGCTTTACCCTGACCGTTAGAGATCAGTACACCGTTCTGACGCTGACCCACTTCGCCCGGACGTACGTCGTCGTAGTGGCTGAAGGTGGAGTACAGCAGACCAGTACCGGAAGTCATGGTCATGAACTCAGAACGGAAGCCAATCAGACCACGGCTTGGGATCACGTAGTCGAGACGTACGCGGCCTTTACCGTCTGGATTCATGTTTTTCAGGTCGCCTTTACGTTCGCCCAGCGCCTGCATCACAGAACCCTGATGCTGTTCTTCAACGTCCAGCGTCACGTTTTCATACGGCTCTTGTTTACGACCGTCTATTTCACGGAAGATTACTTTCGGACGGGATACCGCCAGTTCGAAACCTTCACGACGCATGTTTTCGATAAGAACAGAGAGGTGCAGTTCACCACGACCAGAAACGCGGAACGCATCGGCGTCTTCGGTTTCTTCTACGCGCAGCGCAACGTTGTGTACCAGTTCTTTGTTCAGACGATCGAGGATCTGACGAGACGTTACGAACTTACCTTCTTTACCGCAGAACGGCGAGGTGTTAACGCAGAAGAACATAGAAACGGTCGGCTCATCAACGGAGAGTGCCGGCAGCGCTTCAACGTTTTGCGTGTCGCAAACGGTGTCAGAAATGTTCAGTTCGCCCAGGCCCGTGATCGCCACGATATCGCCAGCTTCCGCCAGATCGGTTTCGATACGTTCCAGACCGAGGTGGCCCAGCACTTTACCGACTTTCGCGTTACGGGTTTTGCCTTCGCTATCGATGATAGTAACCTGCTGGTTCGGCTTCACTTTACCACGCTTGATGCGGCCAATGCCGATAACGCCAACATAGCTGTTGTAATCGAGCTGAGAAATCTGCATCTGGAACGGACCGTCAAGGTCAACGTCCGGCGCAGGAACGTGGTCAACAATCGCCTGATACAGCGGGGTCATGTCTTCCGCCATATCTTCGTGGTCCAGACCCGCGATACCGTTCAGCGCAGAAGCGTAAACGATCGGGAAGTCCAGCTGCTCGTCGGTCGCGTCGAGGTTAACGAACAGATCGAATACCTGATCCACAACCCAATCAGGACGCGCGCCAGGGCGGTCAACTTTGTTGATAACAACAATCGGCTTCAGGCCGTAAGCAAACGCTTTTTTGGTTACGAAGCGCGTTTGCGGCATCGGGCCGTCAAATGCGTCAACCACCAGCAGCACTGAGTCTACCATGGACATTACACGTTCAACTTCACCACCGAAGTCGGCGTGCCCCGGGGTATCAACGATGTTGATACGGTAATCATTCCATTTGATAGCGGTGTTTTTCGCGAGGATGGTAATCCCACGCTCTTTCTCCAAATCGTTGGAGTCCATCACGCGCTCTTGGGTTTCGGCACGAGAGTCGAACGTACCGGATTGTTGGAGCAGCTTGTCTACCAGGGTGGTTTTACCATGGTCTACGTGCGCGATGATGGCGATATTACGCAATTTTTCGATCACAACTTTGCCTCAGGCATTAGAAATAGCGCGTTATTGTACACGGATTAATCGCACTACAAAACAGGATCACAAACATCCTCCGCAAACAAGTATTGCAGAGTCCCTTTGTGATCGCTTTCACGGAGCATAAAAAGGGTTATCCAAAGGTCATTGCACCAATATGGTGCTTAATGTTTCCATTGAAGCACTATATTGGTGCAACATTCACATCATGGTGCAGCCCTTTTGCACGATGTTAAGCATGATAACGCCTTTTAGGGGCAATTTAAAAGTTGGCACAGATTTCGCTTTATCTTTTTTACGGCGACACGGCCAAAATAATTGCAGATTTCGTTACCACGACGACAATGACCAATCCAGGAGAGTTAAAGTATGTCCGCTGAACACGTACTGACGATGCTGAACGAGCACGAAGTGAAGTTTGTTGATTTGCGCTTCACCGATACCAAAGGTAAAGAACAACACGTCACTATCCCTGCTCATCAGGTGAATGCTGAATTCTTCGAAGAAGGCAAAATGTTTGACGGCTCCTCGATTGGCGGCTGGAAAGGCATTAACGAATCCGACATGGTGCTGATGCCAGACGCATCCACTGCAGTGATTGACCCGTTCTTCGCCGACTCCACCCTGATTATCCGTTGCGACATCCTTGAACCTGGCACCCTGCAAGGCTATGACCGTGACCCGCGCTCTATTGCGAAGCGCGCCGAAGATTACCTGCGTTCCACTGGCATTGCCGACACCGTACTGTTCGGGCCAGAACCTGAATTCTTCCTGTTCGATGACATCCGTTTCGGATCATCTATCTCCGGTTCCCACGTTGCTATCGACGATATCGAAGGCGCATGGAACTCCTCCACCCAATACGAAGGTGGTAACAAAGGTCACCGTCCGGCAGTGAAAGGCGGTTACTTCCCGGTTCCGCCGGTAGACTCTGCTCAGGATATTCGTTCTGAAATGTGTCTGGTGATGGAACAGATGGGTCTGGTGGTTGAAGCCCATCACCACGAAGTAGCGACTGCTGGTCAGAACGAAGTGGCTACCCGCTTCAATACCATGACCAAAAAAGCTGACGAAATTCAGATCTACAAATATGTCGTGCATAACGTAGCGCACCGCTTCGGTAAAACCGCGACCTTTATGCCAAAACCGATGTTCGGTGATAACGGCTCCGGTATGCACTGCCACATGTCTCTGTCTAAAAACGGCGTTAACCTGTTCGCAGGCGACAAATACGCAGGTCTGTCTGAGCAGGCGCTGTACTACATTGGCGGCGTAATCAAACACGCTAAAGCGATTAACGCCCTGGCAAACCCGACCACCAACTCTTATAAGCGTCTGGTCCCGGGCTACGAAGCACCGGTAATGCTGGCTTACTCTGCGCGTAACCGTTCTGCGTCTATCCGTATTCCGGTGGTTTCTTCTCCGAAAGCACGTCGTATCGAAGTACGTTTCCCAGATCCGGCAGCTAACCCGTACCTGTGCTTTGCTGCCCTGCTGATGGCCGGTCTTGATGGTATCAAGAACAAGATCCATCCGGGCGAAGCCATGGACAAAAACCTGTATGACCTGCCGCCAGAAGAAGCGAAAGAGATCCCACAGGTTGCAGGCTCTCTGGAAGAAGCACTGAACGAACTGGATCTGGACCGCGAGTTCCTGAAAGCCGGTGGCGTGTTCACGGATGAAGCGATCGATGCGTACATCGCTCTGCGTCGCGAAGAAGATGACCGCGTGCGTATGACTCCGCATCCGGTAGAGTTTGAGCTGTACTACAGCGTCTAATAGTTGAAGTTGTACTACCCGGCGCACAACGCCGGGATTTAGTTGCCGTGGAAACTTTCAGCCCATCTCTGCATGGGCTTTTTTCTCCGTCAATTCTCTGATGCTTCGCGCTTTTTATCCGTAAAAAGCTATAATGCACTAAAATGGTGCAACCTGTTCAGGAGACTGCTTTATGGCAACAGGCACGCAGCCCGATGCTGGGCAGATCCTCAACTCGCTGATTAACAGTATTTTGTTAATTGATGACAATCTGGCGATCCATTACGCCAACCCCGCCGCGCAACAACTGCTCGCCCAAAGCTCCCGCAAATTGTTTGGTACGCCGTTACCGGAACTGTTGAGCTACTTCTCATTAAATATCGAGCTGATGCAAGAAAGTCTGGAGGCGGGGCAAGGCTTTACCGATAACGAAGTGACGCTGGTCATCGATGGTCGCTCGCATATCCTTTCTGTGACGGCCCAGCGTATGCCGGACGGCATGATCCTGCTGGAGATGGCACCGATGGATAACCAGCGCCGCTTAAGCCAGGAACAACTACAACATGCTCAACAAGTAGCTGCCCGTGATTTAGTGCGCGGCCTGGCACATGAGATTAAAAATCCGCTTGGCGGTTTACGTGGCGCGGCGCAGTTACTCAGCAAAGCGTTACCTGACCCATCACTACTCGAATATACCAAAGTGATTATCGAACAGGCGGACCGGCTGCGAAATTTGGTCGACCGTCTGTTGGGGCCGCAGCTGCCCGGTACGCGCGTTACCGAAAGTATTCACAAAGTGGCTGAACGCGTGGTAACGCTGGTGTCGATGGAACTGCCGGACAACGTGCGGTTGATTCGTGATTACGATCCCAGCCTGCCGGAACTGGCGCACGACCCGGATCAAATTGAACAGGTCTTGCTGAATATTGTGCGCAATGCGCTACAGGCGCTGGGGCCGGAAGGCGGTGAAATCATTCTGCGTACCCGCACCGCGTTTCAACTGACCTTACACGGCGAGCGCTACCGGCTGGCGGCGCGGATTGATGTGGAAGATAACGGGCCGGGCATTCCGCCTCATTTGCAGGATACGCTGTTTTACCCGATGGTCAGCGGCCGCGAAGGTGGCACCGGGCTTGGCTTATCCATCGCCCGTAATTTGATTGATCAGCATTCAGGCAAAATTGAATTTACCAGTTGGCCAGGTCATACCGAGTTCTCGGTTTACCTGCCTATCAGGAAATAAAGGTGACGTTTATGCAACGAGGGATAGTCTGGGTAGTCGATGACGATAGTTCCATCCGTTGGGTGCTTGAACGTGCGCTCGCTGGAGCGGGTTTAACCTGTACGACATTTGAGAACGGCGCGGAAGTACTGGAGGCGCTGGCGAGCAAAACGCCGGATGTGCTGCTTTCAGATATCCGTATGCCGGGAATGGACGGGCTGGCGCTGCTCAAGCAGATTAAACAGCGCCATCCAATGCTTCCGGTCATCATTATGACCGCACATTCCGATCTGGATGCTGCCGTCAGCGCCTATCAACAAGGGGCGTTTGATTATCTGCCCAAACCGTTTGATATCGACGAAGCAGTGGCGCTGGTTGAGCGCGCTATCAGTCATTACCAGGAACAGCAGCAGCCGCGTAATATTCAGCTTAACGGCCCAACGACCGATATCATCGGCGAAGCGCAAGCCATGCAGGACGTGTTCCGTATTATCGGTCGGCTTTCGCGTTCTTCTATTAGCGTGCTGATTAACGGCGAATCCGGCACCGGTAAAGAACTGGTCGCTCATGCCCTGCATCGCCACAGTCCGCGCACCAAAGCGCCGTTTATCGCGCTGAATATGGCAGCTATCCCAAAAGATTTGATCGAATCAGAACTGTTTGGCCACGAGAAAGGCGCGTTTACTGGCGCGAATACCATTCGTCAGGGGCGTTTTGAACAGGCCGATGGCGGCACGTTATTTCTCGACGAAATTGGTGATATGCCGCTGGATGTGCAGACGCGTTTGCTGCGCGTGCTGGCAGACGGTCAGTTTTATCGCGTTGGCGGCTATGCGCCGGTGAAAGTGGATGTGCGGATTATCGCTGCCACTCACCAGAATCTTGAACAGCGGGTGCAGGAAGGTAAGTTCCGTGAGGATCTGTTCCACCGCCTGAACGTTATCCGCGTTCATCTGCCGCCGCTGCGCGAACGTCGGGAAGATATTCCCCGTCTGGCGCGCCATTTTTTACAGGTTGCCGCGCGCGAACTGGGCGTAGAAGCGAAGTTGCTGCATCCGGAAACCGAAGCTGCTCTGACGCGTCTGGCGTGGCCAGGCAACGTGCGCCAGCTGGAAAACACCTGCCGCTGGCTAACGGTGATGGCCGCCGGGCAGGAAGTGTTGATTCAGGATTTGCCCGGCGAACTGTTTGAATCAACGGTTGCGGAGAGTACTTCGCAAATGCAACCGGACAGTTGGGCGACACTTTTAGCGCAGTGGGCAGACAGAGCGCTGCGTTCCGGTCATCAAAATCTGCTTTCCGAAGCGCAGCCAGAGCTGGAGCGGACGTTACTGACGACCGCGTTGCGACATACGCAGGGGCATAAACAGGAAGCGGCGCGGCTACTCGGCTGGGGCCGCAACACTCTGACGCGTAAGTTAAAAGAGCTGGGGATGGAGTGATTCACGGCTTGTGTGTAAAGATTGATTATTGAGCGCAAATTGCTGGTATTTTGCGCTTTACTGTTCCGATAAGTTCAGTATGATCTTGCCCGGAAAACGGGGAGAGTCATTATGCTGGAATCAATAATTAATCTGGTATCGAGTGGCGCAGTTGACAGCCACACACCGCAAACTGCCGTTGCTGCCGTGCTGTGTGCCGCGATGATTGGGCTGTTTAGCTGAAGCTCGTTGTTTATGCCGGATGCGGAGAAAGTCGTAGGCCTGATAAGACGCGACCAGCGTCGCATCAGGCATCATGCTCAGATGCCTGATGCGGCGTAAACGCCTTATCCGGCCTACAAAAGCAATAATTTCAACAGGTTTTGTTGCCCAGCGCATCAGGCAATCTTGTTCTCAGCACATTGATGGCGCTTTCGTTTTCTACTTTGTAAACGAAGCGCCATTCACTCTTTAAATCACCCGTGAGAACTGCTGCATCCGCGCTTTCTGGCGCAGATAGGTATCAAAGCACATGCAAATGTTGCGGATCAGCAAGCGACCTTTCGCCGTCACCTGTATTCCCTTCTCATCCACATCCACCAGCCCATCTTTTGCTAACGGGGCGAGCAGCTTGAGATCTTCCGCAAAGTAATCAGCGAAGTGCAAATCCCACTGTTTCTCAAGAGGGGCGTAATCCAGACGGAAGTTGCAGATGAGCGACTTAATCACATCGCGGCGAATACAGTCATCACGCGTTAGCGCAATACCACGCCACAGCGCATTGCCTTGTTCATACACTTGCTGATAGTACTGCTTCAACTCTTTCTGGTTCTGCGCGTAGCAGTCGCCAATCATGCTGATGGCGGAAACGCCCATCCCCAGCAGATCGGTATCGCCCTGAGTGGTGTAGCCCTGGAAGTTACGATGCAGCACGCCTTCACGCTGGGCCACCGCCAGCTCGTCATCAGGACGGGCAAAGTGATCCATACCGATAAACTGATAGCCCGATTGCGTCAGGAAGGCGATGGTTTCCTGCAGGATATCGAGTTTTTGCTGCGGACTCGGCAGGTCAGCATCTTTGATTTTGCGCTGAGCAGCAAAAATGGTCGGCAGATGCGCGTAGTTAAAAACGCTCAGACGATCGGGGTTCAGCTCCGCCACACGTTTCAGGGTAAAGGCGAAACTCTCCGGCGTCTGTTTCGGCAGGCCGTAAATCAGGTCGATGTTGGTGGAGGTAAAACCAATCTCACGCGCATGGTTAAGCAGTGCAAAGATGAACTCTTCATCCTGCTCGCGGTTAACCAGACGTTGCACTTCTTTGTTGAAGTCCTGCACGCCCATGCTCAGGCGATTAAAGCCTTCGGCGCGTAAATGATCGAGTACATCCAGTTCGATTTCCCGCGGATCGACTTCGATCGAAATCTCCGCATCGGTATTGAAATGGAAGTTTTCGCGCAGCAGCTTCATCAGACGGCTGATTTGCGCTTTATTCAGATACGTCGGCGTTCCGCCGCCCCAGTGCAATTGGCTGACGTGACGCCCGGCGAACAGCGGTGCACGATGGACGATTTCTTGCTCCAGCGCGTCCAGATACTGATCGGCCTTGTGCTGCTGGCGAGTAACAATCTTATTGCAACCGCAGAAGTAACAAAGCTTATGGCAGAACGGGATATGTACGTAGAGAGATAATGGACGCTCAGGATAGCGCGCCACGGCTTGTAAAAACGCCTGTTCGCCGAAGTCTTCTGAAAACTCCAGCGCGGTCGGGTACGAGGTGTATCGTGGCCCGGAATAGTTATATTTCTGGATCAGGGCCAGATCCCAGTCGATTTGCTGTACAGACATGCTCACTCCTTCCGATGGCGTCTCTGGCGGCTACGGCGTACCGGCGGATGCCCGTTTCGGGTCATCAGCCGGTTGCGCAGCCACTTTTGTCGCCGCGACAACCGCTGTAGTTTAACGAATAACCACACCAGATAACATATAACCGGAAGGGTTATCAGCAGAACGGGAAGGCCCACGGCGGCAATCCGTTAGTTGCCCCGCAGCAGACGCATCATGTCTTCTTGCTTCTCGTCTTCTTCCTCTTCTTCGTCATCGTCATAAGAGAGGCCGAGTTTCTGCATCAACTCATCAATACGATCCAGTTTAGCATCCACCCAGGATTGCTCTTCGGCGCTCAGGGTTTCGCCTGCTTCCAGACGTTCCAGCAGCGCATCCAGACACTCATCCGTTTCCAGTAATTCCAACTCCGCCTGCGGTGAAAGCATAGGTTTCTCACTCTTCGGTTTGTGCTGTTTGGTGACTTTTTCAGTCACTCCCAATGGAATAGGGGTTTTACTGCCAATACGTGGATCTTTTGGTGCGTTCTGGCCTTTGCTGCCTGACGTGGTGTTTCCGCCCGCTGCGCGGCTGCCCGGCGCATGACCACGACGTTTTTTCTGACGCTTACGGTCACGAGCTTCCTGATCCAGCTCCTCGCGTGTTTTTCGACGCGCTTTTGCATGACCTTTGCTGCGTGAGTTTGAAGATGATGGTTTCATAATGGTTCGTCTTTTAGCCGTTTTATTCAGTATAGATTTGCGGCGGAATCTAACAGAAAGCAAGCAAAGAAAAAAGGCGACAGATTACTCTGTCGCCTTTTTTCCTGACTCATAACCCTTAACGGGTCTTACAATCCTTGCAGGCCGCCAACACACCCTGTTTTTCCATTAGCCGGAACAATCCGTGTTGATTCCATTTCCGTTTAATTACGTCTCCGGACGTTTGTCTTCCTGACAATCCTCTGTCTTCGCCTCCTGGCGCTCCTGACCCTCATCCTGAGTCATTGTTCCTGTTAGCGTCCTCGCTCTATGGGTGCTACTTTACGCCTTTGCTTTAAACAAACAATCAACCGCCATCAGTATTTGCACATTTTCAGAGTTTTATATAAAAGCAATTCACTGATTTATATAGCTTATTTGACATGCATCGCAGAATTTTCTCTGCTATTTCGCATAAAGACTATCGGCAATGTCTCACAAAGCGTATGGCTTTTACTTACAACGCTCACGCCGAAAAATCCGCCTTTTATTATGGTTCAGGTATAATCGCCACAAAGCTTTGACTGACGGAGACGACCGCTTTGACTAATTTGAATTATCAACAGACGCATTTTGTGATGAGTGCGCCTGATATTCGCCACCTACCTTCCGATACCGGAATTGAAGTGGCTTTTGCAGGCCGTTCCAACGCAGGTAAATCCAGCGCGCTGAACACGCTGACTAACCAGAAAAGCCTGGCTCGTACCTCAAAAACCCCAGGGCGCACCCAGCTTATCAACCTGTTTGAAGTGGCTGACGGCAAGCGTCTGGTTGACTTGCCTGGGTACGGTTATGCGGAAGTCCCGGAAGAGATGAAGCGCAAATGGCAGCGTGCGCTCGGCGAATACCTCGAAAAACGTCAGAGCCTGCAAGGTCTGGTGGTGCTAATGGATATTCGCCATCCGCTGAAAGATTTGGATCAGCAGATGATTGAGTGGGCGGTAGACAGCAATATCGCCGTTCTGGTGCTGCTGACCAAAGCGGACAAACTGGCAAGCGGCGCACGTAAAGCGCTATTGAATATGGTGCGTGAAGCTGTACTGGCGTTTAACGGTGATGTGCAGGTTGAAACGTTTTCTTCGTTGAAGAAACAAGGCGTAGACAAGCTGAGGCAGAAACTGGATACCTGGTTTAGCGAGATGCAGCCTGTAGAAGAAACGCAGGACGGCGAATAATTTTCTTGCCTTAATGCTTGTGCCGGATGTGGCGTATCCGGCCCGTAAATTCAATAGATTACAATTCTACCGTTGGCCTGATAAACATAGCGCATCAGGCATTACGGATCTTTTCTTTCGCCCAATAAAAAACGCCCCAGTCATTACTGACTGGGGCGGCTAAAATATTCAGCCAAATCCGATTACGTGAAGTAAAAGGTCTGAAAGATAGAACATCTTACCTCTGTACCCTACGCGACTAACTTTACTCTTTTTTGTTCAGTTCAGAAAGCACTTTTTGTAATTTTTTTTCAGTTGTTGCATAGGAATTTCTAATAGCCATCACAAAACGTGACAGCTTATGTTGCTTACTTACGAAAAAAGGGCATGTTCAGGCGAATCTTAGTGCGCCTGATCCCAGTTTTCGCCACTCCCCACTTCCACCAGCAACGGCACATCCAGACGGGTACAGTTTTCCATCAGTTGATGAATCTGCTTCGCGACGGCATCAACATCATCTTTATGAACTTCAAATACCAGTTCATCGTGTACCTGCATGATCATACGTACACGCGGTTGCTCAGCCTGTAACCACGCATCAACGGCAATCATCGCCCGTTTGATAATGTCGGCGGCGGTTCCCTGCATTGGCGCGTTAATGGCTGCACGTTCAGCCGCTGCACGACGAGCACCATTGCTGGATTTGATATCCGGCAGATACAGACGGCGTCCGTCCAGCGTTTCAACGTAGCCCAGCTCTTTCGCCTGAGCACGGGTGCGTTCCATATACTCCAGCACGCCAGGGTAGCGTTCGAAGTAAAGGTCCATGTACTTCTGCGCTTCTTTACGTGGAATGTTCAATTGCCGCGCCAGACCGAAAGCACTCATGCCATAAATCAGACCAAAGTTGATCGCTTTCGCGCTACGGCGTTGCTCGCTGGTGACGGTTTCCAGTGGCAAACCAAACACTTCTGCCGCCGTTGCCCGGTGGATATCTTTTCCTTCCGCGAATGCGGTCAGCAAGCCTTTATCACGCGAGAGATGCGCCATAATGCGCAGTTCAATCTGCGAGTAGTCCGCTGAGACAATCACATAATCCTCTGGCGCAATAAACGCCTGGCGGATACGACGACCTTCTTCGTTACGCACCGGAATGTTTTGCAGGTTAGGATCGGTTGACGATAAACGTCCCGTTGCAGTTACTGCCTGGTGATAAGAGGTATGCACACGCCCGGTTTTCGGGTTGATCATCAGCGGCAGCTTGTCGGTGTAAGTCGACTTCAGCTTCGCCAGACCACGATACTCCAGAATCACTTTTGGCAACGGATAGTCCAGCGCCAGTTCTTCCAGTACCTCTTCCGACGTTGACGGCGCGCCACCCGGCGTTTTCTTCAGCGGTTTAATACCCTGTTTTTCAAACAGAATGGTTTGCAACTGCTTGGTGGAAGAAAGGTTAAATTCTTCACCTGCAATTTCATGCGCTTTCTTTTCCAGCTCAGCCAGACGCAAGGTGAGCTCTTCAGAATGATTGTGCAGCACTTTCGGATCGATCTTCACACCGTTACGTTCAATGCGTGAAAGCACCGGCACCAGCGGCATTTCGATATTCTCGAAGACGTTCAACGGCCCTTTGTGTTTCTGCAGATCCGGCCACATTTTCAGATGCAACTGCAAGGTGACATCTGCATCTTCGGCGGCGTAACGTCCGGCCTCTTCGAGGGCAATCTGGTTAAAGGTCAGTTGATTTTTGCCTTTACCCGCAATCTCTTCAAAAGTGATGGTTTTGTGCTTCAACCAACGTTCCGCGAGGCTGTCCATATCGTGACGCCCGGCAACGCTATTGAGAATGTAGGACTCCAGCATGGTATCAAACGCAATCCCACGCAGTTCAATGCCGTAATTCGCCAGAATACCGCGATCGTATTTCAGGTTTTGCCCGACCTTCAGCGCCTTTTCATCTTCCAGCAGCGGTTTTAGCAACTCGAGTGCACGCTCGTGAGAGATTTGATCGGGCGCATCAAGATAATCATGAGCAACCGGAATATATGCCGCTACGCCTGGCTCGATAGCAAAAGAAAGCCCGACCAGGTTAGCAGAGATGTTATCAAGGCTGTCGGTTTCGGTATCAAATGCAAATACCGGCGCTTTTTCCAGCTTCGCAATCCACGCTTTCAGTGTTTCTTCATCAAGGATAGTGACGTAGTTGTCATAAGAAATCACCGTTGCCGTCACTTCTGGCGCTTCGTCTGCAACACTGGTTTCCTGAGGCTTCGCGGCTGTTTTTGCCCCTTTGGCCTGTAACCATTTGCCCACTTCGACATCAGCAGTCCAGCGTTTGAACTCATACTTTTTGAACAGCCCCAACAACTCTTCCGCTGCCGGTTGCTGCACTTCCAGTTGTTCACAGGTCAGCTCCAGTTCAACATCGGTTTTAATCGTCGCCAACTGGTATGAGAGATAAGCAACTTCTTTGTTTTGCTCGAGCTTCGCTGCCATTGTTTTCGCGCCACGGAAGCTCAACCCAGCAATTTTTTCTGGCTCGGCATACAGCGTATCCAGCCCGCCAAGACCTTGCAGCAATGCCTGCGCGGTTTTTTCACCGACGCCCGGTACGCCAGGAATGTTATCAGAGGAGTCACCCATCAGCGCCAGGAAGTCGATGATCAATTCTGGCGGCACGCCGTACTTATTCACCACCTCTTCCGGTCCGAGGATGGTATTCGTCATGGTATTGATAAGCGTAATATTTGGCGTCACCAGCTGCGCCATATCTTTATCGCCAGTGCTAATCAGCACCGGACGCCCGGCTTTTTCGGCTTCGCGCGCCAGAGTACCGATAACGTCGTCCGCTTCTACGCCAGAAACCGCCAGCAGCGGCAGTCCCATCGCTTTAACCATCGCGTGCAGAGGTTCGATTTGTGCTCGCAGATCGTCCGGCATTGGCGGGCGATGTGATTTGTAATGTTCAAACAGTTCATCACGAAAGGTTTTTCCCTTGGCGTCAAAGACCACCGCTGCATGCGTCGGTTTATATTGCATGATCAGACTGCGCAGCATGTTGAGGACACCATACATCGCACCGGTCGGCTCGCCTGCGCTGTTAGTCAGCGGGGGAAACGCGTGATATGCGCGATAAAGATAAGATGAACCATCTACAAGGATAAGTGGATTTTGGGGGATCTGAACCATAATGTCCGTGCCTGTTTATCAGATTATGGGTAAAGGATGCCACAGACAGGATGAAAACATGAGTTTTTCACCGCTTTTCGTGAAAATCTTTTGTAGATCTGCTGGATCGCTCGCAAATCGTCATGTGGATAACTTTGTGCATAAATTATTTACATCGCTTTTAATTTATTATCATGCTTTTTACAGCATGATGTTTGTCTTTGTTTTTCATGCAGTTAAAAATAAATCCATCCCTAATAATTGAGATAATGGGATTTTTTCTAATGTGGATAGATATGAATTATTTTTCTCCTTAAGGATCATCCGTTATTTGGGTCATTTTCTGCTAAAATCTGCGCCTTGCGCTTCTTTAGTGCACTGTCTATGGCTAACCTTTTGAATAAATTCATTATGACGAGAATACTCGCTGCGATAACCCTTTTGCTGAGTATCGTATTGACCATTTTGGTCACTATTTTTTGTTCCGTCCCGATCATCATTGCCGGGATTGTAAAACTATTGCTACCTGTGCCAGTCATTTGGCGAAAGGTTTCGCGTTTTTGTGATTTTATGATGTATTGCTGGTGTGAAGGTCTGGCGGTATTACTGCATCTGAACCCACACCTGCAATGGGAAGTTCACGGGCTGGAAGGGTTAAGTAAGAAGAACTGGTATCTGCTTATTTGTAACCACCGTAGTTGGGCAGATATTGTCGTACTGTGCGTGCTGTTTCGTAAGCACATTCCGATGAATAAATATTTCCTCAAGCAACAGCTGGCCTGGGTGCCATTTCTTGGCCTGGCGTGCTGGGCGCTGGATATGCCGTTTATGAAGCGTTATTCCCGCGCTTATTTATTACGTCATCCGGAGCGACGTGGTCAAGATGTTGAAACCACTCGGCGTTCTTGTGAAAAGTTTCGCCTGCATCCCACCACCATTGTCAATTTCGTTGAAGGCTCCCGTTTCACGCAAGAAAAACATCAGCAAACCCACTCCACTTTTCAAAACTTGTTGCCACCAAAGGCGGCAGGCATTGCGATGGCGCTAAATGTACTGGGTAAACAATTCGATAAACTGCTTAATGTTACGCTGTGTTATCCGGACAATAACCGTCAGCCGTTCTTCGATATGTTAAGCGGTAAACTGACGCGGATTGTCGTACATGTGGATTTACAGCCTATTGCCGATGAGTTACATGGCGACTACATCAATGACAAAAGCTTTAAGCGCCATTTTCAGCAATGGCTGAACTCATTGTGGCAGGAAAAAGACCGGCTTCTGACGTCTCTCATGTCATCACAGCGTCAGAATAAGTAAGTTTTACTCGCCTCTGAATGAGCAGAGGCGAGTGAGTATTTTAATGAACAAAACGTCCGGCACGAGACATAAATTCTTCTTCGCTCATCTCCTGTCCGTTAAAAACAACTTTACCCGGTGTATAACGCAGCTGCAGCGAGGCGGTATTGTTGTCAATCGTGATTAACTGAAACATCTGACCTAATGTCATCATCCCGCTGATTTGTTTATCAGCCTGCTTTTGCGCTTTTTCCGCATCCATTCCTTCAGATAAATTAAGCTGTTTTGCGGTTTCTGTGACGACATTAAGCGGTAACTTCACATCAAAATTGAGCGATTTGATATCTTTGTTTGTGGATGATGAAGATTTGGCTGGGTCGGCAATACTGATATCCAGATTGGCATTTAGTTCGCCGAGTGCGTTCTTCCATCTTACCGGTTGTTTAATGGTCGGCTCACTTTTTTGTAATAACGGTAAATACTCTTTGAACAATGCAGCATTCACTTCTTGCAGAGCAACTTCATCGTTTGCTAACTCAGGGTGTGCAGCAAGCTGCTTCTGCATCGCAATGTTATACTGGATGATAAATTGGCGCACTGCTGAGGGATCAATAGATTCAGCAATCAATGACCACTCACCACTACCGAGTTGCTGATTCCCTTTTGTTAACTTATCAAGTTCGTAGGTCAGATTGACATTGATATAATCTTTGTCTTTAACGCGATCCAGCCTGGTTTTTGCAACGAAAGCATCGATTTGGGCAACGTCTTCCCCGTGATTGATAATGTTAATCTGATTAAATTTCGACTCGCTTTCACCAACCGGAAATTTCTTTTCTTCTAATCGCGCCAGAGAATCAATGGTAAAACTTTTTGCCGTTACTTTGTTCATTGGTGATAATTGCAGAACAATATCTTCGACTTTGCCTTCAATATCCAGGTTAGACAATGAACTACCATCACCATTAAAAGTAAACTGGCCCTCACCAAAAGAAAATTTTCCATACTCTGCAGGGGCAACATCTAATGTCGTAGAGAATGAGCCACCAAACGCGAATCGCAATGTCGCTT
The DNA here is from genome assembly GCF_040495915.1 of Shigella sp. FJ200513. Classification (NCBI taxonomy): domain Bacteria; kingdom Pseudomonadati; phylum Pseudomonadota; class Gammaproteobacteria; order Enterobacterales; family Enterobacteriaceae; genus Shigella; species Shigella sp. FJ200513. The sequence continues at coordinate 18,622 of NZ_JBDYCV010000064.1, forward strand.
CCACGGGCGATTTATTTTTCGCGGCGATAAATAGCGGTTGTGTCAGTTCATTATTCACTAAGTTCACTTTTGCCGCTGCCAGTGCTGGGATGACATTACCATGCATTAACATTGTGATGGGCAACGGACCGTGCTCAACATCCACATCAAATACAACTTTCTGGCCTGGCTTGATATTGAGATCGGGTGCACCGTTATCGAATGTCATTTGCATTTGAAAACGGGAATTAAAAAAGCCTTTGTCAAAGTTTTTATAACTTAACGTCATATCGTAGGCATGTTCACCTTTCTTTTTCGCATCGTTAAAATCTTTAATAAACTTTTCGATACCAGGCTGAATTTGCGTACCTGTGTACCATGTGCCACCACCCCAGATTACGGCTAACGCAACAATAACACCTGTAGCTGACTTACGTATCATATAAATATTCCCTGATAAAACAGCAAAACTTTGAATATCCACTTATGCTGAAATAATGTCCAGCGGCAGGATGCATTATCAGAATGTATTTATATTTATTAAATAATAAAAAAAGCCCGTGAATATTCACGGGCTTTATGTAATTTACATTGAATTATTTTTCCTCGGACAGATATTTCACCGTATCAGCATACTGCTGAACAAAAACATCCATATTGCTGGTATCCATACCCTGCGGATTCAGCTGATATTTACCGTTAACAAACATCGCCGGAACACCACGCAATTGCACATCAGCTGCGGCTTTTTCCTGCTGAGCGACCAGAGATTTCACCACGAAGCTGTTCCACGCCGCGTCGTACTCTTCACCTTTAATACCTGCATTGATAAATACATCGCGGATATCAGATGCTGAACGAATGGTCTGGGTTTTCTGTACGCCTTCAAACAGCGGAACAGTCACTTTGTCTTCCACGCCCAGCGCCATCGCCACAGCCCATGCCTGAGTCAGATCTTTGCCCAGGTCACCACCCATGAAGTTGACGTGGTATTTAGTCATCTTCACGCCTTCCGGCAGTTTTTTCTTCACATTATCAGAAATATGCAGAACTTCTTCAAACTGATAGCAGTGCGGGCAGAAGAAAGAGAAAAACTCCAGCACTTGCGGCGCGCCAGCTACCGGTTTTTCCAGGGTAGTGTACTGTTTACCATCTTCATACTGCGCCGCCGATGCGCTAAACGCTAAAACTAAACCAGCCAGCGCCAGCCAAATCTTTTTCATGATCTACTCTCTCCGATTAATACATAGGTGTTAATTGCAAAGGGGGTTCTTGTAGAACTTTTGCCTGTTCTATAAAAGTCGCCGTCTGTCGTAGCCAGTAATCTTCCCCGGTTAACCACGGGAAATTTTTCGGGAACGCGGGATCAGCCCAATGCCGCATTAGCCAGGCAAGATAATAAACCAAACGCATGGCGCGTAAAGGTTCAATCAGTCCGATTTCAGCGGTGTCGAACTCGCTAAATTCTTCATAAGCTTCAATAATAGTTTCCAGTTGCATCCGCTGCTGGGCTTTATCGCCATTGAGCAACATCCACAAATCCTGAATAGCTGGACCATTACGTGCATCATCCAGATCAACAAACATTGGACCATCGCGCCAGAGAATATTCCCGGCGTGGCAGTCTCCATGTAGCCGCAGAACGGTGAAATCTTCCCGCCAGTGTGCTGTAACGGCGGCGATCAGCTCATCTGTCGCTTTCAGAAATGCCGCTTTCAACCCGGAAGGTATCAGTGTAGCGTCCTCAAACAGCTTGCGAGGCTCAATGAGATATTCATTCAGACCGATGGTCGGGCGATGAATAAAAAGCTGTTTGCGCCCCGTCTGGTGCATACGCCCTAAATAACGCCCAACCGCTTCCATCTGATCGATATTATCAGCTTCGAACTGGCGACCACCGACGCTTGGAAAAACAGCGAAATAAAATCCCTGATGATTCAATAAAGTCTGACCGTTAAAGGCCACAGGTGCTGCGACCGGAACTTCATCATTTACCAGCTGCAACGCAAATTGATGTTCTTCGAGGATTTGATCGGCTGTCCAACGTTCAGGGCGATAAAATTTGACGACAAAACGTCGACGCTCTTCGTCCTGAAATTGATAGACACGGTTTTCATAGCTGTTAAGCGGGGTAAGACCGGAATCCACCCGGATCCCTTGCTTAAACAGAGCGTCCATGATGGTATCCGGGTGTAGTGTCTGGAAAGTAAAAGCGCTGTTGTTCATCCCATCATCCGGAAAACATTACGAATGATGAAGGATATCATTTCACGATGATTTTGGTGGCGCCGCTTACAAGCTTTTACTCTTTAATTACGCCGCGAGCGCGTAACAGCGCCGTTTTGAAGTCTTCTTCATAATCTTTCTGCAAACCCGGGATCACCGCATCTTTCGCGGAATCACGCATTTTCAGGTGATAGATCAGAATGTCATCCGTCAAATCCGCCAGTTCGCCGTCAAAACCTGACTCTTTCGCCAGTTTCTGCAAAAATTGCAACAAGTTAAAGTCTGGCTCTTTTTGCCAGGCTGGCTGGAGGAGTTCAATAACTTCATTCAGACGTTTACATTTCATAGTAATGCTCCTTACTCTTGAGACAGACACGTTAGCAGGGTCAATCCCACAATAAAAGAGGCGATATCGGTGAATCTAATGACGACGATAACAGGCGTTGTGCTGGCAGGCGGTAAAGCCAGACGAATGGGCGGCGTAGATAAAGGATTGCTGGACTTAAATGGCAAACCGCTGTGGCAACATGTCGCTGACGCGCTTAAGACGCAGCTCTCTCACGTCGTGGTTAATGCTAATCGTCATCAGGAAATCTATCAGGCAGGCGGTCTGAAAGTGATTGAAGATTCACTGGCGGATTACCCAGGCCCTCTGGCAGGAATGCTTTCAGTAATGCAGCAGGAAGCTGGTGAGTGGTTTTTGTTTTGTCCGTGCGATACGCCTTACATTCCCCATGATTTAGCCGCCCGGCTTAATCATCAGCGCAAAGATGCGCCTGTCGTGTGGGTCCATGACGGTGAACGCGATCACCCGACTATTGCTCTGGTAAACCGCGCTATTGAGCCTTTATTACTGGAATATCTGCAAGCAGGAGAACGCCGGGTAATGGCATTTATGCGTCTGGCTGGCGGTCATGCGGTTGATTTCAGCGATCATAAAGATGCATTTGTTAACGTGAATACGCCAGAGGAGCTTGCCCGATGGCAGGAAAAACGATGATACCGTTACTCGCCTTTGCCGCGTGGAGTGGTACCGGAAAAACTACGCTTTTGAAAAAACTGATCCCGGCATTATGCGCCAGAGGGATCCGTCCGGGGCTGATTAAGCATACGCACCATGATATGGATGTTGATAAGCCAGGCAAAGATAGCTATGAGCTGCGCAAGGCTGGCGCGGTACAAACCATCGTTGCCAGCCAGCAACGATGGGCCTTGATGACGGAAACACCAGACGAAGAAGAGCTGGATCTACATTTTCTCGCAAGTCGAATGGATACCTCAAAGCTGGATTTGATTCTGGTCGAAGGGTTTAAGCATGAAGAGATCGCAAAGATTGTGCTGTTTCGCGATGGAGCCGGACATCGACCTGAAGAATTAGTGATAGACAGGCATGTTATTGCTGTAGCCAGTGATGTGCCGCTTAATCTTGATGTCGCATTACTGGATATTAATGATGTTGAGGGGCTGGCTGATTTTGTGGTGGAGTGGATGCAAAAGCAGAACGGATAAGCAAGAGTAGGCTGGATCAGACGCAGCCAGCGTCGCACCCGGCATTTTTTTCACCAACGCAAAAAGGCCATCCTGACGGATAGCCTTTCGCTTAATTTGATG
>NZ_JBDYCV010000065.1:0-20231 GCF_040495915.1 Shigella sp. FJ200513
GAAACAAGTGAGCGTTTCCGGATTCTTACACAGCCACTGGATCGGTCAACTGATCCTTAACTGATCGGCATTACACCGAAAAGGTGGCGTTTGTGCAGAGAGACTAGTGCCGGGTGCGGCGTAACGCCTGATCCGGCCTACCGATTAATCGTCCAGGAAGCTACGCAACACTTCAGAACGGCTCGGGTGACGCAGTTTGCGCAGCGCCTTCGCTTCGATCTGACGGATACGTTCGCGGGTAACGTCGAACTGTTTACCCACTTCTTCCAGCGTGTGGTCGGTGTTCATATCGATACCGAAACGCATACGCAGAACTTTTGCTTCACGCGCGGTCAGGCCAGCCAGCACGTCGTGCGTTGCCGCACGCAGGCTTTCGGTGGTCGCAGAATCCAGCGGCAGCTCGAGGGTGGTATCCTCGATGAAATCCCCCAGATGCGAATCTTCATCATCACCGATCGGCGTTTCCATGGAGATTGGCTCTTTGGCGATCTTCAGCACTTTGCGGATCTTGTCTTCCGGCATCAGCATACGTTCAGCCAGTTCTTCCGGCGTCGGTTCACGGCCCATCTCTTGCAGCATCTGGCGAGAAATACGGTTGAGTTTGTTGATAGTCTCAATCATATGCACCGGAATACGGATGGTGCGCGCCTGATCCGCGATAGAACGGGTGATCGCCTGACGGATCCACCAGGTTGCGTAGGTGGAGAACTTGTAACCACGGCGGTATTCGAATTTATCAACCGCTTTCATCAGGCCGATGTTACCTTCCTGAATCAGGTCAAGGAACTGCAAGCCACGGTTGGTGTATTTCTTGGCGATAGAAATAACCAGACGTAAGTTCGCTTCAACCATCTCTTTCTTCGCACGGCGGGCTTTCGCTTCACCGATGGACATACGACGGTTGATATCTTTAACCTGCTCGATGGTCAGGCCGGTTTCTTCTTCAATCTGCTGCAGTTTTTGCAGGGCGCGGTGCACTTCTTCAGAGACATCGTGCAGTTTTTCCGACCACGGCTTGTTCATCGCAATTGCCGCGTTGAACCAGGTATCGCTGGTTTCGTTGCCGGTAAACAGGGTAATGAAGTTTTTCTTCGGCATTTTGCACTGCTCAACGCAGAGCTTCATGATCAGACGTTCTTGCGTACGAACGCGGTCCATCATGACGCGCATGCTGTTGACCAGGTAGTCAAACTGCTTCGGCACCAGGCGGAACTGTTTGAATACTTCAGACAGTTTCAGGATCTCTTCCTGAGCGGCAGCGTGACTGCGACCTTTCGCTTTGATGGTGTCACGCGTTACAACGTACTGAGCGCGTAGTTCCGCAAATTTTTCGCGAGCCAGTTCCGGGTCGATGCTGTTGTCATCATCGGCGCTGTCGTCATCGCCATCTTCTTCGTCTTCATCTTCGTCATCGTCCAGATCTTCCTGGGAAAGCTCAGAACCGACGTGAGTGGCGGTAGGTGCCAGATCTTCTTCTGCGTTCGGGTCAACAAAGCCGGTGATCAGATCGGACAGACGCGCTTCTTCTGCTTCAACACGATCGTACTGTTCCAGCAGATAGGTGATCGCTTCCGGATATTCAGCAACGGAGCATTGAACCTGGTTGATCCCGTCTTCAATACGCTTAGCGATGTCAATTTCGCCTTCGCGGGTCAACAGTTCAACGGTGCCCATTTCACGCATGTACATGCGTACCGGGTCAGTCGTGCGCCCGATTTCAGATTCCACGCTGGAAAGCACCTGCGCGGCGGCTTCGGCAGCATCTTCGTCCGCGGTGTTTTCAGCCAGCATCAGATCATCGGCATCCGGTGCTTCTTCCATCACCTGAATGCCCATGTCGTTGATCATTTGGATGATGTCTTCGATCTGATCTGAATCGACGATATCTTCCGGCAGATGGTCATTGACCTCGGCATAGGTCAGATAGCCTTGCTCCTTACCACGGGTGACAAGAAGTTTCAGCTGTGACTGCGGGTTTTGCTCCATAAGACGGTATCCACACTTATTTCATGAGGTTGGTGTTGGGCGATTGACCCGATGTCCTTCAGCCGTTAACGCTGAAATCCAACGGTTGTTTACCGCCAACGATAATTACGAGGGCGTACTTATATATTTGCCGCTGCCTCTCAGTGCGGCTGTCGGGGGCTTCCCGATCGCTCTTCGGCACTTAAGCCGTTAAATCACTTTTTCGCCAGCTCCTGGTTTAATGTCCAGAGCTCCAGGCGTTCTTCGTTGCTTAAACCATGCGTGCGCTCACGAGCGATTAACTCTTCCTGGCGCAGTTCAAGCAGCGAATCAAACATATGGTTGAGTGAGTCGGTGAAGGTTTGCTCAGCAATATTCTTATCTGCTATATCGTCCCACATCGACAGTTTTTCAAGGGTGGCAGCATTATTTGTACCACGATAGTGCTCTAAAAGTTGCCCGGTGGTCAGACCTGGCTGGGAGAGACAAGTGTTGACCAGTTCTCTGAATAAGCCAAGTCCAGGGAGCTTATTTTCATCCAGATTCTCAAGCGGCGGGACCAACGTCGCTAATTCTGGATTTTGCACCAGCAACCCTATAAGTATACGCATGGTCGTGCGTTTTAGCTGCGGAACAGGGCGAGAAACGCCGCTCTCTGCCGCTTTTGGCATTAATCGTTCAAGCTGGCTGTCATCAAGTATGCCTAATTTGTTGCCTAATTCCTGACGAAGATATATTCGCAGCGTTTCGCCCGGCACTTGCGATATCAATGGCAGTGCCAGCGTACTCAAACGTGCGCGCCCGTCAGGGGTACTCAGATCAACTTGCGGCATCAGACTGTTAAACAGAAATGCGGAGAGTGGCATCGCCTGCTCCATCCGCGCTTCAAACGCTTCTTTACCTTCTTTTCGTACCAGCGTGTCAGGGTCTTCGCCATCCGGCAAAAACATAAAGCGTAGCTGACGGCCGTCTGTCATGTAAGGCAGCGCCGTTTCCAGCGCTCGCCATGCGGCATCGCGGCCTGCACGGTCGCCGTCATAACAGCAAATGACATTGTTGGTCGCGCGGAACAACAGTTGTATGTGATCGGCGGTGGTTGACGTACCTAACGACGCAACGGCGTAATTAATGCCGTATTGCGCCAGCGCCACCACGTCCATATAGCCTTCGACCACAAGCAGACGATTGGGTTCAGCGTTATCCTGCTGCGCTTCATAAAGACCGTAAAGCTGGCGGCCTTTATGGAAAATGTCTGTTTCCGGCGAGTTCAGGTATTTGGGGGTATCGTTGCCCAGCACGCGCCCGCCAAAACCAATCACCCGACCGCGTTTATCGCGAATGGGGAACATCACCCGTTCGCGGAAACGATCGTAACTGCGTCCCTGATCGTTAGTGACCAACATCCCCGCATCAATCAATGACTGGCGATTTTCTGGATTGCCGCCAAACCGCTTCAGGACGTTGTCCCAGCCGGGGGGCGCAAAACCAATCGCAAAGCGAGCGATAACCTCGTGGCTTAATCCGCGTTTTTCCAGATACTGGCGCGCAGACGTGGCAACAGGTTGTTGTAAAGATTGTTGGTAAAACGTATTCAGACCGTCCATCAACTGATAAAGCGTTTGCCTCTGATGGCGCTCGATCTGGCTGGGGCCGCTGCCTGCTTCAAATGGCACTTCAAGATTGTGCATTGCTGCCAGCTCTTCGACCGTTTCGACGAACTCGAGCTTGTCGTAGTTCATCAGGAAGTCGATCGCGTTGCCGTGCGCGCCACATCCAAAGCAGTGGTAAAACTGTTTCTCACCGTTAACGGTGAATGACGGGGTTTTCTCGTTGTGGAATGGACAACACGCGTGGAAATTCTTGCCCTGCTTTTTCAGCTTCACACGGGCATCGATCAGATCGACGATGTCAGTGCGTGCCAGCAGATCATTAATGAATACGCGTGGGATTCGTCCAGCCATAGGCCCCGATTTTTAGCAATTCATAAACGAAAATAAGCCGCGCATTCCTTTCGGAAGCACGGCCTTACAACTACAACTCGGTCTGATCGGAGAGCAACGCTCTCGGGGAATTAGTACAGACGAGTGCGGCGTGCGTTTTCGCGAGCCAGTTTCTTCGCGTGACGTTTCACTGCAGAAGCTTTAGCGCGCTTACGTTCGGTAGTCGGTTTTTCATAGAACTCACGACGACGAACTTCCGCCAGAACACCTGCTTTTTCGCAGGAACGCTTGAAGCGACGCAGAGCTACGTCGAACGGCTCGTTTTCACGTACTTTAATTACCGGCATGTGCCTCTCACCTTTGATTAATTCGGTTTGCCGCTGGCATCAACGCCAGCTTATTTCAAAATGGTGCGGAATTTTACTGCAATTGCTGCTGCTTTGTAAAGCACCGCGGCCTTTTTTGAAAGGGACTTTTATAAGGGTGAGGAGTATACACGAGGCTTTCTCCAGGGGCGAACAAAGTTTTACATCAACCCGCATTGGTCCTACACTGCGCGGTAATAAAGCGAGGTAAAACAAGTCATGCGTGTACTGGGTATTGAAACTTCCTGCGATGAAACCGGCATCGCCATTTACGACGATGAAAAAGGTTTGTTAGCCAACCAATTGTATAGTCAGGTGAAATTGCACGCTGACTACGGCGGCGTCGTGCCTGAACTGGCCTCCCGCGATCATGTGCGTAAAACCGTACCGTTGATCCAGGCGGCGCTAAAGGAGTCTGGTTTAACGGCAAAAGACATTGATGCTGTGGCCTATACCGCAGGCCCTGGATTAGTCGGCGCACTGCTGGTTGGCGCAACCGTGGGGCGTTCTCTGGCGTTTGCCTGGAACGTTCCGGCAATCCCGGTACACCATATGGAAGGGCATCTGTTAGCGCCGATGCTGGAAGATAACCCGCCGGAATTTCCGTTTGTCGCGCTGCTGGTGTCCGGCGGTCATACGCAGTTAATCAGCGTGACTGGCATTGGTCAGTACGAGCTGCTCGGCGAGTCTATCGATGATGCCGCCGGTGAAGCGTTTGATAAAACCGCGAAGCTGCTGGGGCTGGATTATCCTGGCGGACCGTTACTGTCGAAAATGGCGGCTCAGGGTACTGCCGGGCGCTTTGTTTTCCCGCGTCCGATGACCGACCGTCCGGGGCTGGATTTCAGCTTTTCTGGTCTGAAAACCTTTGCGGCGAACACGATTCGTGACAACGGCACCGACGACCAGACGCGTGCTGATATCGCCCGCGCCTTTGAAGATGCGGTGGTCGATACGTTGATGATTAAGTGTAAGCGAGCGTTGGATCAGACGGGCTTTAAGCGACTGGTCATGGCGGGCGGCGTGAGTGCTAACCGCACGTTACGGGCGAAGCTGGCTGAAATGATGAAAAAACGCCGCGGCGAAGTGTTCTACGCGCGTCCGGAATTTTGTACTGATAACGGCGCGATGATCGCCTATGCCGGAATGGTGCGGTTTAAAGCAGGCGCGACGGCGGATCTCGGCGTTAGCGTGCGTCCGCGCTGGCCGCTGGCGGAGTTACCGGCTGCGTAAAACTATTGGGTGCCGGAGAGCAATTTCCGGCACCGTCCTCACTTAAAGCAACACCACGGGCATCCACAGTAAGCCGGTAATCACCAGCAACACGAGGAATATCAGCCCAAAAATCGCCCCCAGTCGCCAGTAATCCGCCGTTGGCAGATAACCACTACCGTAGTAAATCGGACTGGGTCCGGTGGCGTATGGTGTAAGAATGCTCCCCAGACCAATTGCCGCGCCAACCATCAGGCAGAACACCGGCAGCGGGATTTCCGGCATCGCCAGCGCGGCGGCGATCATCATCGGTGCGAGGGCGCAGGTATACGCCGTGGCGCTGGCGAAAAAGTAGCGCAGTAGATAAAACACCACAATCAACGTCACCATCACCATCGTCGGCGAATAACCACTTAAGCTGCCTGCTAACAGTTTGCCAAACCAGCTAATAAAACCGGTATTGTTGAGTCCGGTCGCGAGGGTGATAAGCGAGGCCAGCCAGAAGAAAACGTTCCATGCCGCTTTATTACTGACAATGTCGTCCCAACTGATAATGCGCAGAAGCAGCATCAGCGCCACCACGCTGTAACCGACCATCGCGGCATCGATATAATCACCGCCGAAAATCCACAGCACCAGCGCGCCTACCATCAGCCCCAGCATCCGTTTTTCACGCGAACAGAGCGGGCCCATTGCCTGCAGTTCCGTCTCTGCCCAGCGCGGCACCTGATCACCAGACTTCAGTACCGGCGGGTACAGCACGTAAGCCAGCCAGGGAACCAGCAGAACCAGTAAAATGCTGAGCGGCAACATCCCGAGGAACCAGTCGCCCCAACTCAGCGTGGCGTGAGATGCGCTTTTCATCAGTCCAATTAACAGCAAGTTAGGTGCCATCGCCGTCAGGAAAATGGCGCTGGTCACGCAGTCGGCAACAATCCCCATCCACATGATGTACGAGCCAATGCTGCGCGAACTGCTGTCGTTTGGTTGTGATTGATAGAGCGGTGGCAGGTTACGGATGATGGGATAGATAATACCCGCACCACGCGCCGAGTTGGACGGTGTTACAGGTGCCAGGATCAGCTCGGAGAACATCACCGCATAGCCGAGAAACAGCGTGCGATGCCCCATCTTTTTCACCAGAATCAGCGCAATGCGGCGTCCAAGCCCGGTTTTTTCATAGCCTGTGCCAAACATAAAGGCGGCGAAAATGAGCCAGATAACCGAATTAGAAAAACCAGAAACTGCCCAGGAGAGGGATTTGGCGGTGAACTTAAAGCCTGGCTGGGCGAGCTGTTCGGGGCTGAACAGCAGCCAGGGAGAGAGTATGGCGATGATGGAGATACCCACCATCGCCACCACGGCACCCGGCACGGGTTCGAGGATCAGTCCAACGATCACGCCAGTAAAAACGGCAAAGTAGAGCCAGGTATGGTTCTCCAGCCCTGCGGGAACCGGAAGTAGAGCAATAATGGCGATGACCGCCAGCGGCGCAAGATATCGCCACCATTCAGTGGAAGGTTTCATCGTGTTATGCCTGCGAAAAAGGAGAGGGGTGAGCCTCTCCGGGAGGGTTATTTGATGTAATGGACGTGCTCGCAGATCTCTTCCACGATGGGATCGCGGCGTTCGGCGAACAGCTTTTTGTTTTCGGCTATCAGGTTGTTGCCGTGGGTATCAATAGAGACAATCAGCGGGCCGAACTCTTTGACCCGGCAGACCCACAGTGACTCCGGCATCCCGAGTTCTGTCCAGTGCACTTCTTCAATCTCTTCTACCTGGGTTGCCGCCAGCACCGCGCAGCCTGCTGGGAAAATCACATGTAACGCCTTGAATTTCTGGCAGCCTTCTTCGGTCAGCGGCCCCATACCACCTTTGCCAACCACCAGTTTTACGCCGGTCTGCTCAATAAATTCACGTTCAAAACTTTCCATACGCATACTGGTTGTCGGGCCGACGGAGACCATCTCCCATTTGTCGCCGTTTTTGCGCACGATGGGGCCAGCGTGGAAAATCGCTTTGCCGTTGAGATCGTAAGGGATCGGACGTTTCAGTTCGATCAAACGGCGGTGACAAACGTCGCGGCAGGTCACCAGCGTACCGGTCAGGTAGATCACATCGCCGACGCGAATATCTTGCAGATCTTCAGCTTTGATCGGGGTTGTCAGGATCTTTTTCATAACGCGCTCCGGGTGTGAGACAGATTTTCAAAGGTGAGATCGGCATGAACCAGCAGCGTGCCGCGACGATGCGCCCATCACTGAACTGTTGCCGGTCAGCCCTTGTGGACCAATCCCCAGACGGTTGAGTCCTTCTTCCAGGCGTAGCTCCAGTTCTGCCGCTTTTGGATTGGGATGGCGGCTGCCAATCGGGCGCAAAATGGCTTTACGCGAGAGTACGGCGGCGGTTTCCACCGAGGTGGCGATGCCCACGCCCACCAGTACCGGTGGACAGGCGTTTACGGCGAGGGTGGAGATATTTTCGAAGACGAATTTCACCACGCCTTCGTAGCCTTCTGACGGCATTAACACTTTCGAGCGGCCAGGTAGCGTGCAGCCGCCGCCTGCCATGTAAACTTCGATTTCCGCATCGTCATTGTCGGGGATGATGTCCCAGGTGACCCACGGTACGCCGCTACCGGTATTTTTGCCGGTGTTTACTTCGTCAAAAATTTCTACCGCATTGTGACGTAGTGGCGCTTTGACGGTTGCCTCTTCCACGGCTTGTTTGAGTATGCTTTGCAGCTCGCCAAGCAGTGGGAAGCGGGAACCGACTTTAACGAAGAACATAATCTCCCCGGTGTCCTGACAGGCAGGACGATTCAGGTCAATCGCTTTTTGCATGTTGTCGAACATCGTATGGTAGATAATTTTCCCCATCGACGACGTTTCGGCATCCTTTAGCTGTTTTAGTTTATCCACCACGTCATCAGGCATTCGGGTAGAAATCATGGCGGTAAAGTTAGCGACAATCTCTGTCAACTTATTCACTGCCTGTTGCTTATTACTTTCGCTCATCATGGCAACTCCAGTTTTTGTATTTGTCTGGAAAAATTCACCGCCACAAACTAACACTAAAAATGTGGTTTTATATTTTTTGCCACCGTTAATATGTAATTAACAGTTCGTGAATCAACGCGAAAATAAGAATGAATATTGCGCCAGAGCAGGGAATGGCAATGTTTTGCGAAATACACTGCGCTTATCACAACTGCGGATAATTAACGATGCTGAATAGCTGGCCTTTAGCCAAAGACTTGCAGGTACTGGTAGAAATCGTCCACAGCGGGAGTTTTAGTGCTGCAGCGGCGACGCTTGGGCAAACGCCTGCATTTGTCACCAAGCGGATCCAAATCCTTGAAAATACGCTGGCAACAACGCTGCTGAACCGCTCCGCTCGCGGCGTGGCGCTGACTGAAAGTGGCCAACGTTGTTACGAACATGCGCTGGAAATCCTCACCCAATATCAGCGACTGGTCGATGACGTCACGCAAATCAAAACGCGCCCGGAGGGGATGATTCGTATTGGTTGCAGTTTTGGTTTTGGGCGCAGCCATATTGCGCCAGCCATTACCGAACTTATGCGCAATTATCCTGAGTTACAGGTGCATTTTGAATTGTTCGATCGGCAAATTGATTTAGTGCAGGATAATATTGATCTGGATATTCGTATTAATGACGAAATTCCTGATTATTATATTGCGCATCTGTTAACGAAAAATAAAAGAATATTATGCGCAGCACCTGAGTATCTGCAAAAATATCCGCAGCCACAATCATTACAGGAATTAAGTCGTCATGACTGTCTGGTGACCAAAGAGCGCGATATGACCCACGGAATATGGGAGTTGGGGAACGGTCAGGAGAAAAAATCGGTGAAGGTTAGCGGGCATCTTTCCTCCAATAGCGGCGAGATAGTGTTGCAATGGGCGCTGGAGGGCAAAGGGATTATGCTGCGTTCCGAGTGGGATGTGTTGCCGTTTCTGGAGAGTGGCAAACTGGTGCAAGTATTGCCGGAGTATGCACAAAGCGCCAATATCTGGGCTGTTTACCGGGAGCTGCTCTATCGCAGCATGAAATTCGTGTCTGCGCGGAATTTCTGGCGGCATGGTGCCAGCAACGGCTGGGCAAGCCCGATGAAGGCTATCAGGTCATGTAGATCCACCAGAAATCACTCGGGATCCTTTTCGCGCTTTCTTTTGAATTTCGTCCAGATTTTTGTCTCCTGACGACGCCACAGACGCTGGATGTTGTCATGATGACGCAGCAGGATCAGGCAAGAGAGCATCGAAACCGGGAAGGTGAATTGTGGCTTAAACCACCAGACATAAAACGGAGCAATCAGTGCACTGACAATCGCTCCCAGCGACGAGTATCCGCTCAATAGCACGGTCAGTAACCAGGTTCCCGCCATTACTCCGGTGAGATCCCAGCTAATTGGTGCGATTGCTCCAAAAGCGGTAGCAACGCCTTTTCCTCCTTTAAAACCGAAGAAAACGGGCCAGATGTGTCCAAGACAGGCGGCGATGGCAATTAAGCCTAGCCAGAAGGGGCTGACACCTAATTCATACGCGCCCCAGACAGGCAACATTCCTTTCAGAACGTCGAAAATCAGTACTGCTACGGCTGCTCCCTTGCCACCGATACGTAACACATTGGTTGCGCCTGGATTGCCGGAGCCGCTGGTTCGCGGATCGGGCAGCCCACACAAGCGGCAAACCAGAATGGCACTGGAAATGGAGCCGCAGAGGTACGCGATGAGGATCATTCCAGGCGCGATTGCACTCATAAGCTGTTCCGTTTTGAAAATTCGTGTTCAACGATGAATCTGTGGATAATACGCACATTTCGCCGGAAGTGGTATCCGGTTAGCCAAAAAGCAGGCAGGACGTGATGGATATTGTATTTATAGAGCAACTTTCGGTAATCACCACTATTGGTGTTTACGACTGGGAACAGACCATCGAACAGAAGTTAGTGTTCGATATCGAAATGGCATGGGATAACCGTAAAGCGGCGAAAAGTGATGATGTGGCGGATTGCCTCAGTTACGCTGACATTGCAGAAACGGTGGTCAGCCACGTCGAGGGGGCGCGTTTTGCGCTGGTGGAACGCGTGGCTGAAGAGGTGGCGGAGCTGCTGTTAGCACGCTTCAACTCGCCGTGGGTGCGTATCAAACTCAGCAAGCCAGGCGCAGTGGCGCGGGCGGCGAATGTTGGCGTAATCATTGAGCGTGGCAATAATCTGAAAGAAAATAATTAATTTTACAGCTGTTAAACCAAACGGTTATAACCTGGTCATACTGCAGTAGTTCGGACAAGCGGTACATTTTAATAATTTAGGGGTTTATTGATGAGCGATATGCACTCGCTGCTGATAGCGGCAATATTGGGTGTGGTCGAAGGATTGACAGAATTTCTGCCGGTATCCAGCACGGGCCATATGATTATTGTCGGTCACTTGTTGGGGTTTGAGGGCGACACGGCGAAAACCTTTGAAGTTGTGATCCAGTTAGGATCAATTCTGGCGGTAGTAGTGATGTTCTGGCGGCGTCTGTTTGGCCTGATTGGCATCCACTTTGGCCGCCCGTTGCAGCACGAAGGTGAAAGCAAAGGTCGTTTAACGCTGATCCACATTTTGCTGGGGATGATTCCGGCGGTGGTACTGGGGCTATTATTCCACGACACGATTAAGTCATTGTTTAACCCGATAAATGTGATGTATGCGCTGGTCGTTGGCGGTTTGTTGCTGATTGCCGCCGAATGCCTGAAGCCGAAAGAGCCGCGTGCGCCGGGTCTTGATGATATGACCTATCGTCAGGCGTTTATGATTGGCTGTTTCCAGTGTCTGGCGCTGTGGCCGGGTTTCTCCCGTTCCGGGGCGACCATTTCAGGTGGGATGCTGATGGGCGTGAGCCGTTACGCTGCTTCCGAGTTCTCGTTCCTGCTGGCGGTACCGATGATGATGGGCGCAACGGCGCTCGATCTCTACAAAAGCTGGGGCTTCCTGACAACCGGCGATATCCCGATGTTTGCCGTTGGGTTTATCACCGCTTTTGTGGTGGCGCTGATAGCGATTAAAACCTTCCTGCAATTGATTAAGCGCATTTCGTTTATCCCGTTCGCCATTTATCGCTTTATTGTGGCGGCTGCGGTGTATGTCGTGTTCTTTTGATTGAGAAAAGGTTCGGGAGCAGGCCGGGTTTTCTCCCTCGCTCTGTAGGGAGAGGGCCGGGGTGGGGGTGATTGTTCGCACCGGTGCTGGTCTGTTCCCCTCACCCTAACCCTCTCCCCGAAGGGGCGAGGGGACGGTTCGTGCTAACGTTTAGTTTTATACTCAGTCAGGCTTTGGGCAACGTTGTTCCTTCCAGCTGGCTACCGCCGCAATCCGCCGTCGGGTCAGCTCCTCGCGAATCTCCACGCCTTTAAATCCCGCTTCAACGACCGCTTTTGTCGGCACTGACTGCGCCACTTCCCAGCCTTCGCGCAACCAACGGCCTTGCGGGTAGTCCGCTGATTCAAAACCGGTTCTGCCGCGCACGTCAGCCTCGCTGGTCAGCGCCAGTTGCTCGATACGCTGCGGTTTACGCCAGGCATCGATGGAATCAAATAATTTGACGATGGTTTTTGGGTTCAGCATTGGGAAGGTGCGGATGAGATCGTGAAACTCAGCCACCAGTCTGGCTAAATCGCGAATTTCATTTGGCACGCGCAGACGCTGGCATAGTTGTTCCACTAACTTAACACCCGCCGGGCCATGCCCATGATGACGCGGCCAAAGTTCTGGCGGCGTCAGTCCTTTACCGAGATCGTGGCATAAAGTTGCGAAACGGACATCAACCTGCGGACTCAGCATCGCCGCCATTGAGAGCGTCATTAAGGTATGAATACCCGTGTCGATTTCCGGATGCCACCTGGCAGGTGCCGGAACGCCAAACAGTGCGTCAATTTCCGGGAATAAAACGCGAAGTGCGCCGCAATCGCGCAGTACCTGGAAGAACACCTGGGGATTGCGGGTGGTGAGGGCGCTTTCCGTCTCTTTCCATACCCGTTCAGGCGTCAGGTGTTCCAGTTCACCCGCATGGGTCATCTCGCGCATCAGCGTCAGAGTTTCATCGGCAATACGAAAACCGAGGTGGGCATAACGCGCAGCAAAACGCGCCACGCGCAGTACGCGTAACGGATCTTCGCCAAAAGCGGGGGAAACATGGCGCAACAGACGATTTTGCAGATCGCCCAGACCGTTGTACGGGTCGATAATCTCGCCGTTATCGTCCTGGGCCAGCGCATTAATGGTCAGATCGCGACGCTTAAGATCATCTTCCAGCGTGACATCCGGTGCGGTATAGCAAGTAAAACCGGTGTAACCGGAACCGGATTTCCGTTCGGTACGTGCCAGCGCATACTCTTCATGCGTTTGCGGATGCAGAAACACAGGAAAATCGCGGCCTACCTGCTGGTAGCCCGCGTCGAGCATCTCCTGTGGCGTACTGCCGACCACCACCCAATCTCTGTCTTTGACCGATAGTCCTAACAATGCATCCCGAACAGCACCACCGACCAGATAAATCTTCACGCCATCATCCCTTCGTCAAATACACAATTCCTAATAATAAGACAGTGCAACGAAGAAGGCGATTTAGTTCATCCAGCGATCTTTGCGTTTGCGGCTTGGGATCAGGTGCGGCAGTACCAGACCGAGCAGCAAGCCAAGCCCCAGCACGCCACCGCCATACATAAACCATTGCATGATGATGGTGCGCTGTTTGTCATCCAGCTGTACGCTGGCGGCATCGACCTTTTTCTGCGCGACAATCAGCTCGTTTTTCAGTTTCTGATTTTCTTCTTTTAACCCGTTGATCACGCTGTCGCTCTGCGCCACTTTTTGCTGCATTTCTGCGGTGCGCTGATTCCAGGTGTTATCGATATTGGTGAGTTTATCGGTCAGGGTTTTGACCTGATTTTCCAGATCTGGCACACGGGAGCGCAGGCTTGGCTCAGTGCTAAGTTGTTTCAACGGGATCCAGGCGGTACGGCCAGAGCTGTCTTTCACCTGGGCATAATTGGTGTTGGCGTCAGTTTGTAATAAGGTCACTTCCTCGCCGGCGTTAACCGTGCCCACGAGGCGATAATGATCTCCCGGACCGCTACGGACCCAGGTATTCAGTTCGTCAGAAACATAGCGCGTTTCTTCAGCGTGTGAGACGGCAGTCGCGCTAAGTGCGAGTAAAGTTAATCCGATCAGGCGTAATTTTGGCATCAGGCTGTCGTTATTGTCATGGAAAGTGGAACGATAGTAGTGGCATCAGTGTCGCTACGCAAAGCATTCGACATCAATCGGAATCCTCTGTGTCAGGTCTTGCCACTGCTTCAAACTTTTACGCCCGTCAAATTGCCCGTTGCATGGCAATTTGGCGCAAAATACTATCTACTGACAAAAAAGATCGCATTAAGTTCGCCGTTCATCGTCACTTATGTGACATAACCGATAAGTAAAGGCCATGGCTCAGGAAATCGAATTAAAGTTTATTGTTAATCACAGTGCCGTTGAGGCGTTGCGTGACCATCTCAATACGCTGGGCGGCGAGCACCATGACCCCGTGCAGTTGCTGAATATTTACTACGAAACGCCGGATAACTGGCTGCGTAGGCACGATATGGGCTTACGTATTCGTGGCGAAAACGGTCGCTATGAGATGACCATGAAAGTTGCAGGAAGAGTGACAGGCGGCTTACACCAGCGCCCGGAATATAACGTGGCGTTGAGCGAACCGACGCTCGACCTGGCGCAGTTACCGACGGAAATCTGGCCGAACGGCGAATTGCCTGCCGATCTCGCTTCCCGCGTGCAGTCGCTGTTTAGCACCGATTTTTATCGCGAAAAATGGCTAGTAGAGATCGATGGCAGCCGAATTGAAATCGCTCTCGACCAGGGGGAAGTGAAAGCGGGTGAATTTGCTGAGCCTATCTGCGAGCTGGAACTGGAGCTGCTTAGCGGCGACACGCGCGCGGTGCTGAAACTGGCGAACCAACTGGTATCGCAAACCGGATTACGCCAGGGCAGCCTGAGCAAAGCGGCGCGTGGCTATCATCTGGCGCAGGGCAATCCGGCGCGTGAAATCAAACCGACCACCATTTTGCATGTTGCGGCAAAAGCCGATGTGGAACAGGGGCTGGAAGCGGCGCTCGAGCTGGTGTTAGCGCAATGGCAGTATCATGAAGAACTGTGGGTACGCGGCAACGATGCGGCGAAAGAGCAGGTGCTGGCAGCCATTAGCCTAGTCCGTCATACACTGATGCTGTTCGGTGGCATTGTGCCGCGTAAAGCGAGTACTCACTTACGTGATTTGCTGACTCAATGCGAAGCGACCATCGCTTCTGCGGTTTCTGCCGTGACGGCGGTCTACTCTACCGAAACGGCAATGGCGAAGCTGGCGTTGACCGAATGGCTGGTAAGCAAAGCATGGCAGCCGTTTTTAGATGCCAAAGCGCAGGGCAAAATTAGCGACTCCTTCAAACGCTTTGCCGATATCCATCTTTCCCGCCATGCCGCTGAACTGAAAAGCGTTTTCTGCCAGCCGTTAGGCGATCGCTACCGTGACCAGTTGCCACGCCTGATGCGTGATATTGACTCAATACTGTTGCTGGCGGGTTACTATGATCCTGTCGTCGCGCAAGCCTGGCTGGAGAACTGGCAGGGGCTGCGTCACGCTATTGCGACCGGGCAACGCATTGAAATTGAACATTTCCGTAATGAGGCAAACAATCAGGAACCGTTCTGGTTGCACAGCGGAAAACGTTAATCAGGCAAGGATAAAATCGCTTATGAAGCCGCTCTCTTCACCGTTACAGCAGTACTGGCAGACCGTTGTTGAGCGGCTGCCAGAGCTTTTAGCCGAGGAATCACTTAGTGCACAGGCGAAGTCAGTACTTACTTTCAGTGATTTTGTGCAGGACAGCGTGATTGCGCATCCAGAGTGGCTGACGGAACTGGAAAGCCAACCGCCACAGGCTGACGAATGGCAACATTACAGCGTGTGGTTGCAGGAGGCGCTCAGTAATGTGAGCGACGAAGCCGGGTTAATGCGCGAGCTGCGGCTATTCCGGCGGCGCATTATGGTGCGCATCGCATGGGCGCAAACGCTGGCACTGGTTACTGAAGAGAGCATATTGCAGCAGCTCAGTTATCTGGCGGAGACGCTGATTGTTGCGGCGCGTGACTGGCTGTATGACGCCTGCTGCCGCGAGTGGGGAACGCCGTGCAATGCGCAGGGCGAAGCGCAACCGCTGCTGATCTTAGGCATGGGTAAGCTGGGCGGCGGGGAACTGAATTTCTCCTCTGATATCGATCTGATTTTTGCCTGGCCGGAACATGGTTGTACGCAGGGCGGACGCCGGGAACTGGATAACGCGCAGTTTTTTACCCGCATGGGGCAGCGGCTGATTAAAGTGCTGGATCAACCAACGCAGGATGGCTTCGTCTATCGCGTGGATATGCGACTGCGTCCGTTTGGCGAAAGTGGCCCGCTGGTGCTGAGCTTTGCCGCGTTGGAGGATTATTACCAGGAGCAGGGACGCGACTGGGAGCGTTACGCGATGGTCAAAGCGCGGATTATGGGCGATAGCGAAGGCGTCTATGCTAACGAGTTGCGTGCGATGCTGCGCCCGTTTGTTTTCCGTCGTTACATCGATTTCAGCGTGATTCAGTCGCTGCGCAACATGAAAGGGATGATTGCCCGTGAAGTGCGTCGACGTGGTTTGACCGACAATATCAAACTCGGCGCAGGCGGCATTCGCGAAATTGAATTTATCGTTCAGGTGTTCCAGCTCATTCGCGGTGGGCGCGAACCGTTGCTGCAGTCGCGCTCTTTACTGCCAACGCTCAGCGCCATTGCCGCGCTGCATCTGCTTTCTGAAAACGATGCTGAACAATTGCGAGTGGCATATCTGTTCCTGCGGCGTCTGGAAAACCTGCTGCAAAGCATTAACGACGAACAAACCCAAACGCTTCCTTCTGATGAGCTTAACCGTGCGCGGCTGGCGTGGGCGATGGACTTTGCTGACTGGCCGCAACTGACCGGGGCGCTGACCGCACATATGACCAATGTGCGCCGGGTGTTTAATGAATTGATTGGCGACGACGAAAGTGAAACTCAGGAAGAGTCGCTGTCGGAACAGTGGCGTGAGCTGTGGCAGGATGCGTTGCAGGAAGATGACACTACGCCAGTGCTGGCGCATCTTAGCGAGGATGATCGCAAACAGGTCCTAACGATGATTGCTGATTTCCGCAAAGAGCTGGATAAGCGTACTATCGGGCCGCGAGGACGTCAGGTGCTCGACCATCTGATGCCACATCTGCTAAGTGATGTCTGTGCGCGTGAAGACGCTGCTGTCACGCTGTCGCGCATTACCGCCTTGCTGGTGGGGATTGTTACCCGCACAACCTATTTAGAATTGCTCAGTGAATTCCCTGCGGCGCTTAAACATTTGATTTCTCTGTGTGCCGCATCGCCGATGATTGCCAGCCAGCTAGCGCGTTATCCATTATTGCTGGATGAATTGCTCGATCCAAATACCCTTTATCAGCCGACGGCGACCGATGCCTACCGTGATGAACTGCGCCAGTATTTGCTGCGCGTGCCGGAAGATGACGAAGAACAACAGCTTGAGGCGCTGCGTCAGTTCAAACAGGCGCAGCTGTTACGCATTGCGGCAGCGGATATCGCCGGTACGCTACCGGTAATGAAAGTGAGCGATCACTTAACCTGGCTGGCAGAAGCTATGATAGATGCCGTCGTTCAGCAGGCGTGGGGTCAAATGGTGGCCCGCTACGGTAAGCCAAATCACCTCAACGAACGTGAAGGGCGCGGTTTTGCGGTGGTCGGCTACGGCAAGCTGGGCGGCTGGGAGTTAGGCTACAGTTCCGATCTTGACCTTATCTTCCTCCATGATTGCCCAATGGATGCGATGACTGACGGCGAGCGGGAAATCGACGGGCGGCAGTTTTATCTGCGTCTGGCGCAACGCATTATGCATCTGTTCAGTACGCGTACCTCTTCCGGCATTTTGTATGAAGTGGATGCTCGACTGCGTCCGTCCGGGGCGGCGGGAATGCTGGTGACATCCGCAGAAGCATTTGCCGATTATCAGAAAAACGAGGCCTGGACGTGGGAACATCAGGCGCTGGTGCGTGCGCGTGTAGTGTACGGCGATCCGCAGCTCACTGCGCACTTTGACGCGGTGCGTCGTGAGATTATGACACTGCCGCGAGAAGGTAAAACTCTGCAAACGGAAGTGCGGGAAATGCGCGAGAAAATGCGCGCTCATCTCGGCAATAAACATCGTAATCGCTTTGATATCAAAGCCGATGAAGGCGGAATTACCGATATCGAATTTATTACCCAATATCTGGTGTTGCGCTACGCTCATGAAAAACCGAAGTTAACGCGCTGGTCAGACAACGTGCGTATTCTGGAGCTGCTGGCGCAAAACGACATTATGGAAGAGCAGGAAGCGATGGCGCTGACCCGTGCTTACACGACGCTGCGCGATGAACTTCATCATCTGGCATTACAGGAATTGCCGGGCCATGTGTCGGAGGATTGCTTCACCGCAGAGCGTGATCTGGTGCGGGCAAGCTGGCAGAAGTGGCTGGTGGAAGAATGAAGTATGGTATTATCGCGCGCAAATTTTGAATCTCTCAGGAGACAGGAATGAAAGTAACGCTGCCAGAGTTTGAACGTGCAGGAGTGATGGTGGTTGGTGATGTGATGCTGGATCGTTACTGGTACGGCCCCACCAGTCGTATCTCGCCGGAAGCGCCGGTGCCCGTGGTTAAAGTGAATACCATCGAAGAACGTCCGGGCGGCGCGGCTAACGTGGCGATGAATATCGCTTCTCTCGGTGCTAATGCACGCCTGGTCGGGTTGACGGGCATTGACGATGCAGCGCGCGCGCTGAGTAAATCTCTGGCCGACGTCAACGTCAAATGCGACTTCGTTTCTGTACCGACGCATCCGACCATCACCAAATTACGGGTACTTTCCCGCAACCAACAGCTGATCCGTCTGGATTTTGAAGAAGGTTTCGAAGGTGTTGATCCGCAGCCGCTGCACGAGCGGATTAATCAGGCGCTGAGTTCGATTGGCGCGCTGGTGCTTTCTGACTACGCCAAAGGTGCGCTGGCAAGCGTACAGCAGATGATCCAACTGGCGCGTAAAGCGGGCGTTCCGGTGCTGATTGATCCAAAAGGTACCGATTTTGAGCGCTACCGCGGCGCTACGCTGCTGACACCGAATCTCTCGGAATTTGAAGCTGTTGTCGGTAAATGTAAGACCGAAGAAGAGATTGTTGAGCGCGGCATGAAACTGATTGCCGATTACGAACTCTCGGCTCTGTTAGTGACCCGTTCCGAACAGGGTATGTCGCTGCTGCAACCGGGTAAAGCGCCGCTGCATATGCCAACCCAGGCGCAGGAAGTGTATGACGTTACCGGTGCGGGCGACACGGTGATTGGCGTCCTGGCGGCAACGCTGGCAGCGGGTAATTCGCTGGAAGAAGCCTGCTTCTTTGCCAATGCGGCGGCTGGCGTGGTGGTCGGCAAACTGGGAACCTCCACGGTTTCGCCGATCGAGCTGGAAAATGCAGTGCGTGGGCGCGCAGATACCGGCTTTGGCGTGATGACCGAAGAGGAACTGAAGCTGGCCGTAGCGGCAGCGCGTAAACGCGGTGAAAAAGTGGTGATGACCAATGGCGTCTTTGACATCCTGCACGCCGGACACGTCTTCTATCTGGCAAATGCCCGCAAACTGGGTGACCGCTTGATTGTCGCTGTGAACAGCGATGCCTCCACCAAACGGCTGAAAGGGGATTCTCGCCCCGTTAACCCGCTCGAACAGCGTATGATTGTGCTGGGCGCACTGGAAGCGGTCGACTGGGTGGTGTCGTTTGAAGAAGACACGCCGCAGCGCTTGATCGCCGGGATCCTGCCAGATTTACTGGTGAAGGGCGGCGACTATAAACCAGAAGAGATCGCCGGGAGTAAAGAAGTCTGGGCCAACGGCGGCGAAGTGCTGGTGCTCAACTTCGAAGACGGTTGCTCGACCACTAACATCATCAAGAAGATCCAACAGGATAAAAAAGGCTAACCGGAAAGCGGTTCACAGATCTCGCTTCGTAGCAGGCAGGCCTATTGACGCTGTTGTTTTTTCAACCTAAAGTAAAGGAACAAGGGTAAGGGAGGATTTCTCCCCCCTCTGATCAGTTGTTAGTAAGTCGGGAAACTTAACAGTAACAACACAACCAGTATGATGACGAACTTCATCATAACCCTTTCCTTCTATAAGGCCCCTTCCTCGGGAGGGGCTTTCCCGTTTCAGCCCCTTGCTGACTCCCCGATTGTTGATGAGCGCCGGACCCCGCGCAACGCTTTCCCTGAAGCAGTTTTGCCTTCCCCGAGCGGTCACGCAAAACGCTGCAACGTCCTGAGCATTTGCACCTTTTAGCGGAACGCAGATATAAAAAATCCCCGGCTTTTTGGGCCAGGGATATGTGTTAATGAAACCTTCTTGACGCTGATTTTTTTTCAACCTAAAGTAAAGGCACAAGGGTGAGGGAGGATTTCTCCCCCCTCTGATTGGCTGTTAATAAGCTGCGAAACTTACGAGTAACAACCAACCAGTATGATGACGAACTTCATCATAACCCTTTCCTTCTATAAGGCCCCTTCCTCGGGAGGGGCTTTCCCGTTTC
>NZ_JBDYCV010000065.1:20328-21842 GCF_040495915.1 Shigella sp. FJ200513
AATCCCCGGCTTTTTGGGCCAGGGATATGTGTTAATGAAACCTTCTTGACGCTGATTTTTTTTCAACCTAAAGTAAAGGAACAAGGGTGAGGGAGGATTTCTCCCCCCTCTGATTGGCTGTTAATAAGCTGCGAAACTTACGAGTAACAACACAATCAGTATGATGACGAGCTTCATCATAACCCTTTCCTTCTGTAAGGCCCCTTCCTCGGGAGGGGCTTTCCCGTTTCAGCCCTTTGCTGACTCCCCGATTGTTGATGAGCGCCGGACCTCGCGCAACGCTTTCCCAGAGGCAGTTTTGCCTTCCCCGAGCGGTCACGCAAAACGTTGCAACGACCTGATCATTTGCAGTTTTTAGCGGAACGCAGATATAAAAAATCCCCGGCTTTTTGTGCCAGGGACGTTCATAGCTGAAAATTTATTTTACGTTTTCGGCGACGGGAGTTGTTGAGATTAAGGGTGAAGTCAATGCCGCCAGTGAACCGCCTGAAACGCCAATTTCATTGAGCAAGGAGTCAATCAGCGGAGCCTGTGTGCGGTAAGAGAGAGCGGCTGATAATGCTTGTTCCGCTAGGTTTCCGCCCCCCACATTACCCGTGTTTGCATCACCCGCAGCGCTGCCACTATTCAGACCATCGACCTGAATAATCTTGATACCGTCAATAGATTTCATCGGCTCAACGGATTTTTCTATTACCGCAGGTAGCGCCTGCAACAAGGCCAGTTTGAATTTAAGGCTGGTTTGTTCATCAGAAAGTACGTTGATAGCATCGTTCAGCGCACGTTGTGCTTCTGCTTCCGCCAGACCCTTTTTATGTGTAGCTTCGGCTAACTCAACGATAGCCGCCGCCTGCATCTCTGCGGCTTCTTTTTCTGCTTTCGCCCGCACGGTCAGTTCAACCGCTTTGGTTTCTGCATCCTGCGCGGCAGCGATTAGGGCAACTTGTTTAGCACGATCGGCTTCTGCGGTCTGGCGAGTGGTTTCTACGTTTTGTTGCGCACTTACTGCTTCTGCGAGTGCAAGGTTAGCACGCGCTTCTGCCTGGGACTGTTGTTCCGATTTGGCGGCAATAGCGATCGATTTCGTCTGGTTGGCGATTTCGGTGACCTGCTGCTGTTCGATCTCTTTAATACGAACTTCACGTTCAGCCTCAACCTTTCTTGAGCGGACGGCCTGCTCGCGCTCGATCTCCGTTTCCTGAATTTGTCGTTCAGCCAGAATTCGCGTCTGCTCTGCTTCACGACGACGTTCAGCTTCAAAAGCCGCAATACGTGCATTCTGTTCGGCAGTACGGGTTTTAACCTGCTGCTCCTGCTCAAGCGTCATAAACGCTTCTTGTTGTTCGGTAATGACTCCAACTTACTGATAGTGTTTTATGTTCAGATAATGCCCGATGACCTTGTCATGCAACTCCACCGATTTTGAGAACGACAGTAACTTCCGTCCCAGCCTTGCCAGATGTTGTCTCAGATTCAGATTATGTCGCTCAATGCGCTGAGTGTAACGCTTGCTG
>NZ_JBDYCV010000066.1:0-21671 GCF_040495915.1 Shigella sp. FJ200513
TAAAGGAGAGGCCCTGGAAATACCCCACAGCCCCGAAAAAGAGCCAGTCAGTTGCTTAACTGACTGGCATTACTCCGTGTGGAGAGGCGCAGGAGATTACGCGTCCGGGAACTCACGGATAAAGCGTTCGACATCTTCAACCATATGGTCGTTGCCGACAAAGAACGAACGGCGCTGGTGCAGAGTTTCCGGGATGATATCCAGAATACGCTCTTTGCCATCGCTCGCTTTACCGCCCGCTTGTTCCGCCAGGAATGCCATCGGGTTGCACTCATAAAGCAAACGCAGTTTGCCGTCCGGGTGGCTGGCGGTGCTTGGGTAGAGATAAATACCGCCTTTCAGCAGGTTACGGTGGAAATCCGCAACCAGTGAACCGATATAACGCGAGGTATACGGGCGATTGGTGGATTTATCTTCTTCCTGGCAGAATTTAATGTACTTCTTCACCCCGTTCGGAAACTTAATGTAGTTTCCTTCGTTGATGGAGTAGGTTTTGCCTTTCTCCGGGAAGCGCATCCGTTCCTGGCACAGGCAGAAAACGCCCAGCGAAGGATCGTAAGTAAAGGCGTGAACACCGCATCCGGTGGTGTAAACCAGCATGGTAGAGGAGCCGTATACCACGTAACCTGCCGCAACCTGTTTGTTACCAGGCTGGAGGAAATCTTCTTCCGTTACCGGCGTGCCAACAGGCGTAACGCGGCGGTAGATGGAGAAAATGGTACCGACAGAGACGTTAACATCGATGTTGGACGAGCCATCCAGGGGGTCCATCAGCACCACGTATTTTGCGTGTTCACAGCCTTCAAAGACGACAATCTCATCTTCTTCTTCAGAGGCAATCCCCGCAACGATATCGCGTGCTTTCAGTGCGGCTTTCAGTTTTTCATTAGCGAACAAGTCGAGTTTTTGCTGAACCTCGCCCTGCACGTTCTCAGCACCGCTGGCACCCAGGATATCAACCAGTCCTGCTTTGTTGATATCGCGATGGATAATCTTGGCGCCCAGTTTTATTGCCGACAGCAAAGCAGTGAGCTCACCGGTAGCATGAGAAAACTCGTGCTGCTTTTCGACAATAAATTCACCTAACGTTTTCATAAAACTTTCCCTGCAATGTTTATGGAGTAAAGCGACCGCAACAATCTTAACAAATAATCTCAATGTTGCGCTCAGGTGAATCGCGCCAGCAAATTGCGGATTATCCTGAAATGCGTTTCTCACTTGCCCGACATATGCGTAAAATGAGCGGCAGATTAAAAAAGGATAGTGACGTATGCGCATTCATATTTTAGGAATTTGTGGCACATTTATGGGCGGTCTGGCGATGCTGGCGCGCCAGTTAGGCCATGAAGTAACGGGTTCGGACGCCAATGTGTATCCGCCGATGAGCACCTTACTTGAGAAGCAAGGCATTGAGCTGATTCAGGGTTACGATGCCAGCCAGCTCGAGCCGCAGCCGGATCTGGTGATTATTGGCAACGCCATGACCCGTGGAAATCCGTGTGTGGAAGCGGTACTGGAAAAAAACATCCCTTATATGTCAGGTCCACAGTGGCTGCACGATTTTGTGCTGCGCGACCGCTGGGTGCTGGCCGTTGCCGGTACACACGGCAAAACCACCACCGCGGGAATGGCGACCTGGATTCTGGAACAGTGTGGTTACAAACCGGGATTTGTGATCGGCGGTGTGCCGGGGAACTTTGAGGTTTCGGCGCGTCTGGGCGAAAGCGACTTCTTTGTTATCGAAGCGGATGAGTACGACTGCGCCTTCTTCGACAAACGCTCTAAATTTGTCCATTACTGCCCGCGTACGCTGATCCTCAACAACCTTGAGTTCGATCACGCCGATATCTTTGACGACCTGAAAGCGATCCAGAAACAGTTCCACCATCTGGTGCGTATCGTTCCGGGGCAGGGCCGTATTATCTGGCCGGAAAATGACATCAACCTGAAACAGACCATGGCGATGGGCTGCTGGAGCGAGCAGGAGCTGGTGGGTGAGCAGGGTCACTGGCAGGCGAAAAAGCTGACCACCGATGCTTCCGAATGGGAAGTTTTGCTGGATGGCGAAAAAGTGGGCGAAGTGAAATGGTCGCTGGTAGGCGAACATAATATGCACAATGGCCTGATGGCGATTGCAGCGGCTCGCCATGTTGGTGTAGCGCCGGCAGATGCCGCTAACGCGCTGGGTTCGTTTATTAATGCTCGTCGCCGTCTGGAGTTGCGTGGTGAAGCGAATGGCGTCACGGTATATGACGATTTTGCCCATCACCCGACGGCGATTCTGGCAACGCTGGCGGCGCTGCGTGGCAAAGTTGGTGGTACGGCGCGCATTATTGCTGTGCTGGAACCGCGCTCGAATACCATGAAAATGGGGATCTGCAAAGACGATCTGGCACCTTCATTAGGTCGTGCTGATGAAGTCTTCCTGCTGCAACCGGCGCATATTCCGTGGCAGGTGGCAGAAGTGGCAGAAGCCTGCGTTCAGCCTGCACACTGGAGTGGCGATGTGGATACGCTGGCAGATATGGTGGTGAAAACCGCTCAGCCTGGCGACCATATTCTGGTGATGAGCAACGGCGGTTTTGGTGGGATCCATCAGAAACTGCTGGATGGTCTGGCGAAGAAGGCGGAAGCTGCGCAGTAATTCGGCTTCAGCCTGATATAGCATTGCCGGATAAGGCGTTTACGCCGCATCCGGCAAACCATACTCACATCAACAACGAAAATTACCCTTCATTCTCCGCCAGTTCGCGCAGATACTGGAAAATCTGGCGTGCGGATTTCGGCGGCTTATTCCCTTCTTTCTCTTTCTTCGCGTTGCGGATCAGTGTACGCAGTTGCTGACGATCGGCATCGGGCCACAGATTCAATACTTCAGCGATGGCGTCATCACCTTGATCGATCAGACGATCGCGCAGGTTTTCCAGTTTATGGAACAGCACCACCTGCTGGTTGTGACGGTTTTTCAGCTTATCCAGCGCCTGACGAATAGGCTCTACGTCGCGCTGGCGCAGCATCTTACCGATGAGCTGCAACTGGCGGCGGCGACCTTCCATCTTAATACGCTGGGCGAGCTCAATAGCCGGGCGCAGATCCGCATCTAACGGGATCTTATCCAGCGCGTTTTTCCCCAGATCAACAATTTCCGCGCCAAGGCGTTTTAGCTCCTCGGCATCACGTTTAATTTCACTTTTACTGACCCAGATAATTTCATCGTCTTCGTCTTCGATGTCATCACCGGGAACGTCGTCGAGCCAGTCTTCGGGCTGCTTAGTCATCTCAGGCTCCTTAAAAAAAGAGGCTAATGTTACCAGTTAAGATGCGCACTGAAAAACGGTTCTCTGTTAGACTTCAGAGAAACTCTCTACATTATGGCACTTGCAATGAAAGTAATCTCTCAAGTTGAAGCGCAGCGCAAGATTCTGGAAGAAGCAGTTTCCACTGCGCTGGAGTTGGCCTCAGGCAAATCGGACGGTGCGGAAGTTGCCGTCAGCAAGACCACCGGCATTAGCGTAAGCACGCGTTATGGTGAAGTGGAGAATGTTGAATTCAATAGTGATGGCGCGCTGGGGATCACTGTTTATCACCAGAACCGTAAAGGTAGCGCATCGTCTACCGATTTAAGCCCGCAGGCCATTGCCCGCACCGTACAGGCGGCGCTGGATATTGCCCGTTATACCTCGCCAGATCCCTGTGCCGGCGTGGCAGACAAAGAGCTGCTGGCCTTTGACGCACCGAATCTCGACTTGTTCCACCCTGCGGAAGTTTCCCCGGATGAAGCCATTGAACTGGCGGCCCGCGCAGAACAGGCGGCATTGCAGGCGGACAAACGCATCACCAATACCGAAGGTGGCAGCTTTAACAGCCACTACGGTGTCAAAGTTTTTGGCAACAGCCACGGCATGTTGCAGGGTTACTGCTCAACGCGTCATTCGCTCTCCAGCTGTGTAATTGCCGAAGAAAATGGCGATATGGAGCGTGATTACGCCTACACCATTGGCCGCGCGATGAGCGATCTGCAAACGCCAGAGTGGGTCGGGGCCGACTGTGCTCGCCGTACTTTATCGCGCCTGTCACCGCGTAAACTCTCCACCATGAAAGCGCCGGTCATTTTTGCCAATGAAGTGGCAACCGGGCTTTTTGGCCATCTGGTGGGGGCGATAGCGGGTGGCTCGGTTTACCGTAAATCTACCTTTCTGCTGGATTCGCTGGGTAAACAAATTCTGCCGGACTGGCTGACCATTGAAGAGCATCCGCATCTGCTGAAAGGGCTGGCGTCGACGCCATTCGACAGCGAAGGTGTGCGCACCGAGCGTCGCGATATTATTAAAGATGGCATCCTGACTCAGTGGCTGCTGACCAGCTACTCGGCGCGGAAACTGGGGCTGAAAAGCACCGGACATGCGGGCGGTATTCACAACTGGCGGATTGCCGGACAAGGGCTAAGCTTCGAACAAATGCTCAAAGAGATGGGCACCGGGCTGGTGGTGACGGAGCTGATGGGCCAGGGCGTGAGTGCCATTACCGGTGATTATTCCCGTGGTGCAGCGGGCTTCTGGGTAGAGAATGGCGAAATTCAGTATCCCGTTAGTGAAATCACCATCGCAGGTAATTTAAAAGATATGTGGCGCAATATTGTCACCGTCGGTAACGATATTGAAACACGCAGTAATATACAGTGTGGTTCTGTGCTGTTGCCGGAGATGAAAATCGCCGGGCAGTAAAAAACTGGCGCGACCTGCCGCGCTATAAACTAAAAAATTACACAAAATCATTCGCACTGCATCGAGACGGAAAGTGAATGAGGGCCGGGGAGCGTACTCGCAGTACGTGACCCGGGCGAATGAGCGTAGCCGTCGATGAGGCAGTGTGAAGGATGAAGTGTAAATAAAAAAGGAAGTGAGCAATGCGTAAAAGCCTGTTAGCTATTCTTGCAGTCTCCTCGTTGGTATTCAGTTCTGCGTCGTTTGCCGCTGATCTTGAAGACAATATGGAAACCCTCAACGACAATTTAAAAGTGATCGAAAAAGCGGATAACGCGGCGCAAGTCAAAGACGCGTTAACGAAGATGCGCGCCGCAGCGCTGGATGCGCAAAAAGCAACGCCGCCGAAGCTCGAAGATAAATCACCGGACAGCCCGGAAATGAAAGATTTCCGCCACGGTTTCGACATTCTGGTCGGTCAGATTGACGACGCGCTGAAGCTGGCAAATGAAGGTAAAAAGAAGCGCAGGCTGCTGCAGAGCAACTGAAAACGACCCGCAACGCCTATCACCAGAAGTATCGTTAATTCCTCATTTCCCTGTTGCCTGCACTCAGGTAACAGGGAACTTATCATCGCAAATGATGCACCACCTGATTGCTGCTGCCGCGCCAGATCAGGGAAGGGTCTTTTAAATCCTGCACAAATTTGCCGTCGACCAGCACGTTAATCAAATCAACAACCTGCATTTGCGCAGCGTTGAGTTCGTCGAGTTTATAGCCTGTCCACACCCAGATGTCTTTACCCGGACACTCGGCGCGGATGCGTTTTACCAGTTTCAGAATATCCGGCACGTTTTGCGGATGCAGCGGATCGCCGCCGGAGAGGGAAATCCCCTGGCGTTTGATACGAGTGTCATTCAGATCTTTAATGATCTTGTCTTCCATTGCTTTGGTAAATGGCTGACCAGAATTTACCCGCCATGTGCTTTTGTTATAGCAACCGGGGCATTCATGAACACACCCGGAGACAAACAGGGTGCAGCGAGTGCCGGGGCCGTTGACGATGTCGACAGGATAGTACTGATGATAATTCATTATTTCGCCTGGCTTATCAGTCCGCGTGTAGGCTGCATCCGGTAATCAATGCCTGATGCGACGCTGTCGCGTCTTATCAGGCCTACAGCCGTTGCCAAATGTAGGCCGGATAAGGCGTTTACGCCGCATCCGGCATTTGCTTAGCGCAGAGTGAAGATTAACCTATCTGCCCATTCCCCAAATGTTTAACGCGGCGCTTAACTTCTTCCTGCTTACCAGCGTTAAACGGACGTGCATCCGGGCTACCTAAATATCCGCACACGCGGCGAGTTACCGACACACGGGAGGCGTCATGGTTACCACATTTCGGGCAAGTGAAGCCTTTGCTGGTGCACTCGAACTCACCGGTAAAGCCACACTCGTAGCACTCATCAATCGGTGTATTGGTGCCGTAATACGGTACATGCTGATAGCTGTAATCCCAGACATCTTCCAGCGCTTTCAGGTTGTGCTGAATGTTTGGATACTCGCCGTAGCAAATGAAACCACCGTTCGCCAGCGGCGGGTAAGGCGCTTCAAAGTCGATCTTGTCGTACGGGTTCACCTTCTTCTCCACATCAAGGTGGAAACTGTTGGTGTAGTAACCTTTATCGGTCACGCCCGGCACCACGCCAAACTCAGCAGTATCGAGACGGCAGAAGCGGTCGCACAGGTTTTCACTCGGCGTGCTGTAAAGACTGAAACCATAACCCGTTTCTTCTTTCCACTGATCCACTGCCTGACGCAGACGTTCAACAATGGCGATACCTTTCGCGCGAAGCTTCTCGTTGTCGTAAACATGCTCGCCGCTGAACAGCGCGTTAATGGTTTCGTGGATGCCGATGTAACCCAGCGAAATAGACGCACGACCGTTTTTGAAGATTTCAGAAACATCATCGTCAGCATTCAGACGTACGCCACAAGCACCTTCCATATAGAGGATCGGGGCGACGCGCGCTTTCACGCCTTCGAGACGAGCGATACGGGTCATCAGTGCCTTACGTGCCAGCACCAGACGTTCATCCAGCAGCTTCCAGAAGGTGGCTTCATCGCCTTTTGCTTCCAGAGCAATACGCGGCAGGTTCAGGCTGATCACGCCGAGGTTGTTACGACCATCGTGGATCTGCTCGCCGTTTTCATTTTCCCACACGCCGAGGAAGCTGCGGCAGCCCATCGGGGTTTTAAACGAACCGGTGACGTTCACTACCTGATCGTAGTTCAGGATATCCGGATACATGCGCTTGCTTGCGCACTCCAGCGCCAGCTGTTTGATGTCGTAGTTCGGATCGCCTTTTTTATGGTTCAGGCCATCGCGAATCGCAAACACCAGTTTCGGGAACACCGCAGTTTTACGGTTTTTACCGAGGCCTGCGATACGGTTACGCAGGATCGATTCCTGAATCAGGCGCGATTCCCAGCTGGTGCCCAGACCAAAACCAAAGGTTACAAACGGCGTCTGACCGTTGGCGGTGTGCAGGGTGTTTACTTCGTACTCCAGCGACTGGAAGGCATCGTAGCACTCTTTGATGGTACGAGAGTTAGCGTAGCCTTCGGCGTCCGGGATGTTCCACTCTTCTGCGGTCTTGCGATGTTTGTTGTAGCTGGCGGTAACAAACGGCGCCAGCACTTCATCGATACGGTTAATGGTGGTGCCGCCATAAATATGGCTGGCGACCTGAGCAATAATCTGCGCAGTTACCGCGGTTGCCGTAGAGATCGACTTCGGCGGTTCAATCTCGGCGTTCCCCATTTTAAAACCCTGGGTCAGCATGCCTTTCAGGTCGATCAACATGCAGTTGAACATCGGGAAGAACGGCGAGTAATCGAGATCGTGATAGTGAATATCGCCACGCTCATGTGCCTGCACCACGTCACGCGGCAGCAGGTGCTGGCGTGCATAGTGTTTAGCCACGATCCCGGCCAGCAGGTCGCGCTGGGTTGGAATCACCTTGCTGTCTTTGTTGGCGTTTTCGTTGAGTAACGAGGCGTTGGTCTGCTCGACCAGACCACGGATCTCCTGGTTCAGGCGACCGCGTTTTTCACGTTCAATGTCGCGATCGTGACGGTACTCGATGTAAGCACGAGCCAGTTGTTTGTATGGACCCGACATCAGCTGGTTTTCAACTGCGGTCTGGATCTCGTTGATATCCACCTGGTTGCGCCCCTGCATCTGCTCGTTGACAACCGCGGCAACAGTGGCGCAATAATCGGCATCATCGACTTCCGCTGCTTTAGCTGCACGCAGAATCGCTTCTTTGATGCGCTCTGATTTAAACGGCACTTTGCAGCCGTCTCGTTTCATCACATGCGGTGTCATGATCGCTCCATATTTTTAAGAACAGGTTATCCACAGAAATTGGGAAAGGCGTTTTCCGGTTTTTTCGTTTCGTTTTCCGGTGCTTTCCGCAATCGCCATCCGCTTATCCACAACGCCGCACCTTTTTCGTGGGGAGCTGTAGTAGCAATTATAGTCGATTAATACAACATATTGGGTTGGGACGCATTTTAAAGTCTATATATAGTGCTTTGCATCAAGGATGTTTTAACTTTTTTTGATGTAGCTCAAAGTAAAAAGCAGAGCGTACGGATGACGGGCGCTACAGCGTTATGTAAATTTTTTAATGAATTTGCTGGTTGAAAAATCAACAAAAACAACATGCTGACAGACAAAACCCCGGAATGACCGGCATTATCGGGGCTTAGGGAAGATTTACTTCTGTAACCACCAGACAGCCTCAAAAGGCCGTAAATTCATGGCACAGGGTTGTGGTGAGGCTTCTTCGTAGTTATGCATCACAAGCTGCCAGTTGCCGCGCATTTGCCCTGGCTGCCAGGGTTGGATCTCACGGCTAAGGTTGGCAATGACCAGCAAGGTTTGCCCCTTCCATTCACGGCGATAGCACCACAATACAGGGCTGTTTGGCAGCAGATCCTGGTAATTGCCCCATGTCAGGATGGCTTCTTGCTTACGCAGTGCGATTAACTTTTGGTAGGTGTAAAACACAGAGGAGTCATCGGCCAGCGCGGCTTCTACGTTGATTTGTTGATAGTTATCGCCTAGGCCAATCCACGGTTCGCCAGCCGTAAACCCGGCATTATCGCCGTTGCTCCATTGCATGGGCGTGCGGCTGTTGTCACGGGATTTACTGGCGAGGATTGCCAATAACTCGTCGGCATCACGACCATCGTTGCGCAGCTCGGCAAACATATTGAGGCTCTCCACGTCGCGATAGTCAGTAATGCGCGTGAAATGCGGGTTGGTCATGCCAATCTCTTCGCCCTGGTAGATATACGGCGTTCCCTGCATGCCATGCAGCACCATCGCCAGCATTTTTGCCGCAGGCACGCGGTATTCACCTTCATCACCAAAGCGAGAAACAATGCGCGGCTGATCGTGGTTACACCAGAACAAGGCATTCCATGCCACGTTGTGCATTCCTTGTTGCCAGTGGCGGAACAATGTTTTCAACGCCACAAAGTCAGGTTTAGCCAGCGTCCATTTTTCACCACCGGGATAATCGACCTTCAGGTGATGAAAATTAAAGGTCATCGACAATTCACTGCCTGTCAGTGCCGCGTATCGCTGGCAATGCTCAAGGCTGGTGGAGGACATTTCACCTACGGTCATTAACCCGCGTGGCGTAAACACATCGCGGTTCATCTCGTGCAAAAACTCGTGTGCTCGTGGCCCGTCGGTGTAGAAGCGACGCCCGTCGCCATCCAGGTCTTCAGGGAAACGCGGGTCTTTGGAGATCAGATTCACCACATCCAGGCGCAACCCGTCGACCCCACGATCGGCCCAGAATTCACAGACTTTTTTCAGCTCTGCGCGTACCGCTGGATTCTCCCAGTTGAGATCCGCCTGTTCTGGTGCAAAGAGATGCAAATAGTACTGTTCGCTTTCCGCATGCCAGCGCCACGCACTACCGCCAAATTTTGAACGCCAGTTGTTCGGTGGCGTTTCTGGTTCGCCATCGCGCCAGATATAAAACTGGCGGTAAGGGCTTTCTTTGTTCAGCGCCTCGCGAAACCAGGCATGTTGGGTAGAGGTATGGTTAAACACCATATCGAGAATGATACGAATCCCGCGCGATTTTGCCTGCGTCACCAGTTCGTCAAAATCGTCCAGCGTGCCGTAGGTGGGATCAATCGCCGTATAGTTCGCTACATCGTAACCGTTATCGACCTGGGGAGAGACATAAAAGGGGGTTAGCCAGATGGCATCAACGCCCAGTTTATGCAGATAGTCCAGGCGTTGGATAACGCCACGTAAATCGCCGGTGCCGCTACCCGTGGTGTCCTGAAAACTCTTTGGATAAATCTGGTAGATAACGCCGTTTTGCCACCAGTGGGGAAGATTAGTCATTACGTTATTCCTGCAAATGCGAGGGGGCGCAATTGCGCCCCGAAGAAAATTAAACAATGTCCAGCGTGCCCAGGCGGTATTTCCGCTGATAGATAAACGAGGTGAGTACAATCGGGATGATGATGGCGATAGCCATTGCCAGCGCAAATACCTGCCAGTAGCTCGGTTGAATAGAGAGAATTCCCGGCAGGCCCCCTACGCCGATACCATTCGCCATAACGCCGTTCAGGCCGCATAGCAATCCTGCCAGACCAGAACCAATCATCGCGCACAGCATCGGGAAGCGATATTTCAGGTTGATGCCGTACATTGCAGGCTCAGTGACCCCAAGCCAGGCGGAGATAGCGGCAGGCACGGAGATCTCGCGTTCATTGTGCTTGCGGCTGGAAATGATAATGCCTATCACGGCGGAGCCCTGAGCGATATTCGACAGCGCAATCAGCGGCCACACTGGCGTGCCACCCATGCTTTGAATCATCTGCAAATCAATAGCAAGGGTGGTCTGGTGTACGCCGGTGATCACCAGCGGCGCGTACAGGAAGCCAAACAATGCCGCACCAATCGGAGCAAAGCTGCCGGTCATCAGGTGACGTACCGCAAAGGCAACGCCATCGCCAATCATGCGACCAAACGGACCAATCAGCGCATGGGCGAGGAACACCGCGAGGATCAGCGAACAGACGGGCACCACCACCAGATAGAGGTAATCCGGTACGATGCGTTTAAGGCGAGTTTCAATAACGCCCAGCGCCAGCCCGGCTAACAGTGCCGGGATCACCTGCGCCTGATAGCCCACTTTGGCGATGCTGAACATGCCAAAGTCCCACACTTCCGGCAGCTGCTGCCCGAGCAGATAAGCGTTCATCAGCTGGGGGGAAACCAGTGTCACGCCAAGCACGATACCAAGGATCGGCGTGCCGCCCATTTTTTTCACCGCTGACCAGCAAATCCCGACCGGCAGGTAGAAGAAAATCGCTTCACCGATCAACCACAGAAAATCGTAGATCGTTTGCAGGGAAGGGTACATTTGCGCCAGCGTCTGACCGTTGCTCATGGGCAAATCGCCGATCACATTGCGAAAACCGAGGATCAAACCGCCGCTAATCAACGCGGGCAGCAACGGGAAGAAGATCTCCGCGAAATGAGAGATCAACTGCTCATGCCATTTCATATTTTGCCGGGCGGCTTTTTTTACCTGCTCTTTATCAACCTGCGCCTGTCCGGTTGACGCTATTAGTGCTTGATAGTAATCACCCACGTTGGTGCCAATCACCACCTGAAATTGCCCGGCATTGGTGAAACAGCCTTTCACCATGGGGAGTTGCTCAATTTCTTTCGGTCTGGCATTGGCCGGTTGGTTGAGGACAAAGCGCAGGCGAGTAATACAGTGGCTCACCGTCGCAATATTGCCGCGCCCGCCGACCAGTTCAATCAACCGATCGATATCCGTTTGGTTTATTTTGCTCATCATAAAGCCCCATGGCAGATGACATTTTTGGTTGGCTGCAGAATATATTGCGCGGAAAAATTTAAAAACGGGAACGTTCCCGAAACGCAGCGAAGATCACAATTTATCGTTCAGGAAACGATCAGGACAGGGTGGCGGGGATGATGATTTGTTGCGGTTCGCTGCGCCCGGTTACCTGTGCGATCAATTGGCAGGCCGCCTGGCGTCCAGCTTCGGCGTAGCCAGGATCTACGGTGACGATCTCCGGATGAAGGAATTTCATTAACGGCGTATTACCTACGCTCGCCAGTTGCAAGGTGTCGATGCGTTGCTCTTGCAGGTATTTACTTGCGCCAAGAGCCAGCGTGTCGGTTGCGCACAGTAACGCGGTAGTTTCAGGCGTAATCACTTTTGCTACGTTTTCATAGCCTTGCTTCATAGCAAGCCCTGGCAGAGCGGCAACGGGATGCAGTTTATGCGCTTTGCAGAACGCCAGGTAGGCTTCGTGACGTCGCTTCCCGGTCGTCACGTCACTATGCGGCACGCCGAGATAACTGATATTGCGATGCCCCTGGTCATAGAGCCGTTGCATCAGAATCTTGATTGCCCCTTCGTCGTCATAACAGACCGAAGCAAAGCCTTTTGCGTCACGCGCCAGCAGAACCAGCGATGACTGCCAGTGGGCTAACATTTCTTCGGTTATGCCGGTAAAACCGAACAGCACTACGCCGTCGATATTACGCCGTTTCAGCACCCCCAAATGTTCGGCAACTAATTGTGGGGAAAACTGATTTTCCATCATGATTGGATCGTAACCTTGTTCATAGAACGCTGGCAGCATGGTTTGAACGGCGAGATTTTCTGACAACGAATCCAGACGGGTAACAATGATGGCGACCACTTTATCGCTTTGCCCACGCATAGCGCGCGCAGAGCGGGAAGGGGAAAATCCATGCTGATTCATCACTGCTTCAACACGCTCGCGCGTGCGCTGACTCACGCCGCTTTCGTTATTCAGCACCCGGGAAACCGTAGATTTCCCCACGCCGCTTAAGCGCGCGATGTCTTTGATGGTCAGCCGATTTTGCATCCTGTTGTCCCATAACGTGTTGTTTAATTATTTGAGCCTAACTTTACCCGTGCATTCAGCAATGGGTAAAGTCTGGTTTATCGTTGGTTTAGTTGCCAGCAGGTATTATATCGCCATAAATGCTACGAATATTATTGGATTCTCCTTATTATTTGCGGCGCTTTTTTCACTTACCGGAGGTTATATGGAACCTGATCCCACGCCTCTCCCTCGACGGAGATTAAAACTTTTCCGGTAAGCCCGTCTTTTCACGGCGTTACCGGATGCGTAAGGCCGTGACGTTTTAATGTCCCTGCTCAGCTTTATTACCTTCAGGTAAGGCTTCGCCACGCCTGAAGACATTTCTGTACTGTTTCAGACAGTGCGGAGGGACTCCTTATGTTTAAAGAAATTTTTACCCGGTTCATTCGCCATTTACCTTCCCGTCTGGTTCATCGCGATCCATTGCCTGGCGCGCAGCAGACAGTGAATACGGCGGTCCCGCCGTCCTTAAGTGCGCATTGCCTGAAAATGGCGGTGATGCCCGAAGAAGAATTGTGGAAAACGTTCGACACCCATCCGGAAGGATTAAATCAGGCGGAAGTGGAATCTGCCCGCGAACAACATGGTGATAATAAATTACCCGCCCAACAACCGTCGCCGTGGTGGGTACATTTATGGGTCTGCTATCGCAACCCCTTTAATATTTTGCTCACCATTCTTGGTGCTATTTCTTACGCCACGGAAGATTTATTTGCCGCAGGTGTTATCGCGCTAATGGTCGCTATTTCTACGTTGCTGAACTTTATTCAGGAAGCTCGTTCCACCAAAGCGGCAGATGCCCTGAAAGCGATGGTCAGTAATACCGCGACGGTACTGCGAGTAATTAACGACAAAGGCGAAAATGGCTGGCTGGAGATCCCGATAGACCAGCTGGTGCCCGGCGATATTATAAAACTGGCGGCGGGGGATATGATCCCGGCAGATTTACGTATCTTGCAGGCGCGGGATCTGTTCGTCGCTCAGGCGTCGTTAACCGGTGAGTCTCTGCCCGTGGAAAAAGCCGCTACTACTCGCCAGCCGGAGCACAGCAATCCGCTGGAGTGCGACACCCTGTGTTTTATGGGCACCACCGTGGTGAGCGGCACGGCACAAGCAATGGTGATTGCTACAGGAGCCAACACCTGGTTTGGTCAACTGGCGGGGCGTGTTAGTGAGCAGGAAAGCGAGCCGAATGCCTTTCAGCAAGGGATCAGCCGCGTTAGTATGCTGCTGATTCGCTTTATGCTGGTGATGGCTCCGGTGGTGTTGCTTATCAACGGTTACACCAAAGGCGACTGGTGGGAAGCGGCACTGTTTGCGCTTTCGGTCGCGGTAGGCTTAACGCCGGAAATGTTGCCGATGATTGTTACCTCGACGCTGGCGCGCGGCGCAGTAAAGCTGTCGAAACAGAAAGTGATCGTCAAACATCTGGATGCCATTCAGAACTTTGGCGCAATGGATATTCTGTGCACTGATAAAACCGGCACCCTGACGCAGGACAAAATTGTGCTGGAGAATCATACCGATATCTCCGGTAAAACCAGCGAACGCGTGCTGCATAGCGCGTGGTTGAACAGTCATTACCAGACCGGACTTAAAAATCTGCTTGATACCGCGGTGCTCGAAGGTACGGATGAAGAGTCAGCGCGTTCGCTGGCCAGCCGTTGGCAAAAAATTGATGAGATTCCGTTTGATTTCGAGCGTCGTCGGATGTCGGTGGTAGTGGCAGAAAATACCGAACACCATCAGCTGGTTTGCAAAGGTGCATTGCAGGAAATCCTCAATGTGTGTTCGCAGGTGCGTCACAATGGCGAGATTGTACCGCTCGATGACACCATGCTGCGTAAGATTAAGCGGGTTACTGATACGCTGAATCGTCAGGGGCTGCGCGTGGTTGCGGTGGCGACGAAATACCTGCCAGCGCGTGAAGGAGATTACCAGCGGGCGGATGAATCCGACCTGATCCTCGAAGGATATATTGCTTTCCTTGATCCGCCAAAAGAGACAACCGCTCCGGCACTGAAGGCATTAAAAGCGAGTGGAATTACCGTAAAAATCCTTACTGGCGACAGTGAGTTAGTTGCAGCGAAAGTGTGCCATGAAGTGGGGCTGGATGCGGGAGAGGTGGTCATTGGTAGTGATATTGAAACGCTATCTGACGATGAACTGGCAAATCTCGCACAGCGCACCACGCTGTTTGCCCGCCTGACGCCGATGCATAAAGAACGCATTGTGACTTTACTGAAGCGCGAAGGGCATGTGGTTGGCTTTATGGGCGATGGTATTAATGATGCGCCCGCCTTACGCGCTGCGGATATCGGCATTTCTGTGGACGGCGCGGTAGATATTGCCCGTGAAGCGGCTGATATCATCCTGCTGGAAAAAAGCCTGATGGTGCTGGAAGAGGGGGTTATTGAGGGACGTCGCACTTTCGCCAACATGCTGAAATACATCAAATTGACGGCGAGTTCTAACTTCGGTAATGTGTTCAGCGTGCTGGTGGCGAGTGCTTTCTTGCCCTTCCTGCCGATGTTGCCGTTACACTTGCTTATTCAGAACCTGCTGTACGATGTGTCACAGGTGGCGATCCCGTTTGATAACGTCGACGACGAGCAAATTCAAAAGCCGCAGCGTTGGAATCCGGCGGATCTGGGGCGCTTTATGGTCTTCTTCGGACCGATCAGCTCGATTTTCGATATTCTGACGTTTTGCTTGATGTGGTGGGTATTCCATGCCAACACGCCGGAAACGCAAACGCTGTTCCAGTCGGGCTGGTTTGTGGTGGGATTACTGTCGCAAACGCTGATTGTGCATATGATCCGTACCCGCCGTGTGCCGTTTATTCAGAGCTGTGCATCGTGGCCGTTAATGATCATGACCGTGATCGTGATGATTGTCGGGATCGCATTGCCGTTTTCACCGCTGGCCAGTTATCTGCAGCTGCAGGCGCTGCCGTTAAGCTATTTCCCGTGGCTGGTTGCGATTCTGGCAGGGTATATGACGTTAACCCAGTTGGTGAAAGGGTTCTATAGCCGTCGTTACGGCTGGCAGTAAAGAATAAACTGGGCATGGTGGCCCGGATTCAGATTGCAGACAAAGTGAGCTTTGTTCATGCCGGATGCGGCGTAAACGCCCAATCCGGCCTACAAATTCAATAAATTGCAGGAATCACGTAGGCCTGATAAGCGTAGCGCATCGGGCGATTTTGCTTTTGTCATCAGACTTAATCCGGGCATGATAGCCCGGATTTCCATCAAGATTAGCGACGAACAGCGATTGCTTCGATCTCAATCTTCACGTCTTTCGGCAGACGGGCAACTTCAACGCAAGAAC
The DNA here is from genome assembly GCF_040495915.1 of Shigella sp. FJ200513. Taxonomy (NCBI): domain Bacteria; kingdom Pseudomonadati; phylum Pseudomonadota; class Gammaproteobacteria; order Enterobacterales; family Enterobacteriaceae; genus Shigella; species Shigella sp. FJ200513. The sequence continues at coordinate 16,035 of NZ_JBDYCV010000066.1, forward strand.
GTGCCGGGAAAGTGGCGTTGTGTTCGGTGAAGAAGGCTTCGTAAGTGGCGTTTACGGTTGCGAAGTCGTTCAGATCTTTCACGAACACAGTGGTTTTAACGATGTCGCCCACTTTCAGGCCAGCGGCTTCGACGATTGCTTTTACATTATCCAGCGACTGACGTGCCTGTGCAGCGACGTCTGCCGGTACTTCACCAGTTTTCGGATTTACCGGGATCTGACCGGAGGTGATGATCATATTGCCCAGATCAACGCCCTGTACGTAAGGACCGATAGCTGCCGGTGCATTTTCCGTCGCGATAGTTTTGCTCATGATTTCTCCTTTATTACAGCGGTAAAAAGTCTGGCTCATTATAGGGAGCCAGACTTTTATTACCAACCGCAATTAATTGGCCAGCACCACATTATGGGAAAACTCTTTTTCACAGTATTTGCATTTAAGCGCGATGTCATTGGCGCGTTTTCGCACGGCAAAGCTGGATGAAACCGGTTCGGCATGGCTGATACAGTTGCTGTTCGGGCAGACCAGCACATTGTCGATGCGCTCTGGCAGACTTGGGCGCGATTTACCCACCACTTCATAGTTGTCGATACGGTTAACCGTGGCTTGCGGTGCATACAATGCCAGTTGGTCTACTTGCTCTTCACTCAAAAAGGTATTTTCGATTTTGATCAGATCTTTGCGGCCCATCTCGCCAGAAGGCAAATTCAGACCAATGGTGATGCGCTGATCTGTTTCGGTCAACTTGAACAGACTCAACAGCTTAAAACCGATCTGGGCGGGGATATGGTCAATTACCGTGCCGCGTTTAATAGCTTCAACCTGCAATTTATTATCGTGTGTCATCTCTATTTCCCCTTACAGTACCAGATCGCGATTCAGAACCAGTGCCAGTAACGCCTGGCGAGCGAAAATCCCGTTGCCTGCTTGCTGGAAGTACCAGGCGTGAGGCGTTTTATCCACATCCGTCGCAATCTCATCAACACGCGGCAGCGGATGCAGCACTTTCATATTGGCTTTGGCGTTGTGGAGATCGCTGGCGCGAAGAACAAACTGCGCTTTCACGTTGGCGTACTCGGACGGGTCCAGACGCTCTTTTTGCACGCGGGTCATGTACAGGATGTCTACTTCCGCCATCACTTCTTCAATAGAGCTGTGCAGACTCCAGGCGATCCCTTTTTCATCGAGCATATCCAGAATGTATTGCGGCATTGCCAGCGCATCCGGCGCGATAAAGTAAAAACGGTTGCCGTCGAACTTCGCTAGCGCCTGGGTCAGGGAGTGAACGGTGCGGCCATATTTCAGGTCACCAACCATTGCGACGTGGAGATTGTCCAGACGCCCCTGGGTTTCCTGAATGGTGAATAAGTCCAGCAAGGTTTGCGTCGGATGTTGGTTGGAGCCATCACCGGCATTCAGTACCGGTACATTGCCAGAAAATTCGGTGGCTAGGCGTGCCGCACCTTCCTGCGGATGACGCATCACTATCGCATCGACGTAAGTGCTGATAACCGAAATGGTATCGGCCAGCGTTTCGCCTTTTTTACCCAGTGATGTATTGGCGCTGTCGGAGAAGCCCACCACGCTGGCACCCAGGCGGTGCATGGAAGTTTCGAAAGAGAGGCGGGTACGGGTAGAGGCTTCGAAGAAACAGCTGGCAATGACTTTGTGCTTCAACAGCTCTGGTTGCGGGTTTGCTTTCAGTTTCGCCGCTGTCGCCAGCACCAGATTAAGGTCATCGCGACTAAGGTCGTTTATGGAAATGATATGTTTCTGATATAGCGGATTAGCCATCTTTTATCTCCTGACACCTAGGCAAAAAAAAGCCCCTCGATTGAGGGGCTGGGAATGGGTGATCAACGGGAAGAAAAACGGCAGGCCAGCGTCTTTTTTCAGACGCGGTAAGACAAAATGTCGAACACACTGAACCATACATCCTCCCGGCAAATTGTCCGGCATTATACTCATAGCCAGAAGCGGTGCAAGCATTTGATGCAATATTTTGTCAGCGCAAACGGTTTATTTGAATTAAAAGTCAAAATATATGCATTTTTATTTTCTATGATTCTGGAGGGGAAGTGTCGTTCGGTATCAATAATTGCAGACATTTCCTGCTTTTTTCTTTTTCATTTTCACGCAATCAGAAATGCATTTTATTCCATTCATCCGACTTATAGGGCGGAGGGTGAAAACGAACGGCTAACACTATTGCTTATAGCTCAGGGATACGCGCTATCACTTTAATTTCAAAATCAAAGCCTGCCAGCCAGGTAACACCCACCGCCGTCCAGTTTGGATAAGGTGGGGCGCTAAATATTTCATTTTTCACCGTCATGATGTCTTCAGATTGTTTTTCCGGATCGGTATGAAAGCTCGTAACATCAATGATATCGTCAAAAGTGCATCCCGCAGCTGCCAGGGTCGCATGCAAATTATCAAAGGCCAGTCTGACTTGTTGCTGAAAATCGGGTTCTGGTGTTCCGTCCTCTCGACTTCCTACTTGCCCGGAAACAAACAGCAAATCGCCGGAACGAATAGCCGCAGAATAACGATGCTCAGCATACAGTGAATGTCGGCCAGCAGGGAAAACAGCGGTTCTTTCTACCATTTGGTTATCCTCAAGATTTACGACATGAACAGAAGATTTATATTTATCGGGAGCCGCTTTTAGGGGGACGACGTTAGTAAACAAAACCCAGACATCATGGATAATGGCTGGGCTTAATTGAGCGTAGTCGGTTATGCGCCAAACGCGCCATCAATGGTATGCATCGCGCCGGTAACAAAACTGGCTTCTGGCCCTGCTAACCATGCGACCATACCAGCGACCTCTTCCGGTTGCCCATGTCTTTTGATGGCCATAAAACTATGCAACATATCGCGCATTGGCCCGTTGGCGGGATTAACGTCGGTATCAATTGGTCCTGGCTGGACGACGTTGATGGTGATCCCTCGCGGTCCAAAATCACGGGCCAGCCCGCGCGCCATGCCTTGCAGGGCAGATTTACTGGCGGCATAAGCAGCCATGCCTGCAACAGGCATACGATCGCCATTCACGGAGCCGATGATTAAGATGCGCCCGCCTTCGGGCATCTGCCGGGCGGCTTCAACAGAGGCATGATAAGGAGCATGAATATTGATTTTGAAAAGGCGATCAATATCGTCGGCATTTAATTCCAGGGCATCGCCAAAGACGCCAATACCTGCATTTACCACCAGGATATCCAATGCGCCGCTCTTACGAACGACATCAATAACAGCGTCTCTGTCAGCACTATCTGTGAATACTGCTGTCGCTCCAGTCTCTTGTGCCAGACGTTCAGCGGCATCTTTCGACCCCGCATAGGTGAATCGTACATTGGCCCCATCGGTGACGAAACGACGTACGATAGCGGCACCGATTCCACGACTGCCACCGAGGATGAGAACTGTCTTACCGGTAAAAGCGCCCATAAGGACTCCTTGATTTATTATGTAACATGCATTACAAAACTGTTTTAACTTTCTGTCAACAGGTTTTGTAATGGTCACTAAAAAACAATCTCGCGTTCCAGGTCGTCCCAGACGTTTCGCTCCTGAGCAGGCAGTCTCTGCGGCAAAAGTGCTTTTTCACCAAAAAGGTTTCGATGCAGTAAGTGTCTCTGAAGTTACTGATTATCTTGGTATTAACCCCCCGAGTCTCTACGCGGCTTTTGGCAGTAAGGCTGGGTTATTTAGCCGTGTACTCAATGAATATGTCGGTACGGAAGCTATTCCGCTTGCCGATATTCTTCGTGATGATCGTCCGGTAGGCGAGTGCCTGGTTGAGGTATTAAAAGAAGCGGCGCGCAGATATAGCCAAAACGGCGGCTGCGCTGGCTGTATGGTTCTTGAAGGTATTCATAGTCATGATCCACAAGCGCGTGATATTGCCATTCAATATTATCACGCCGCAGAAACGACCATTTATGACTATATCGCCAGGCGGCATCCACAAAGCGCACAATGTGTGACTGATTTTATGAGTACCGTGATGTCAGGGCTTTCTGCGAAGGCACGGGAGGGGCACTCCATCGAACAACTCTGTGCAACAGCTGCCCTGGCAGGGGAAGCGATAAAAACTCTTCTCAAGGAGTGATGCTGGCCTTGATCCGAAAGGCGGGAACGCGCCTGCCGATAAGTTGTGATAAGACAATAATTCACGCGTTAAGGCTGGCGGAATTGATCATCTTTTCGTATAACGATAGAAATGAAACATTGTTTTAATTAAGGAGTGGAAAAGATGATCATCGGAAATATTCATAATCTTCAGCCGTGGCTACCCCAGGAGTTACGCCAGGCGATTGAGCATATCAAAGCACACGTTACGGCAGAAACGCCAAAGGGCAAGCATGATATCGAAGGCAATCGTCTGTTTTATCTTATCTCGGAAGATATGACCGAGCCGTACGAAGCTCGCCGTGCGGAGTACCATGCCCGCTATCTTGACATTCAGATTGTGTTAAAAGGTCAGGAAGGCATGACCTTCAGCACGCAACCTGCAGGCGCGCCGGATACCGACTGGTTAGCTGATAAAGACATCGCATTTTTGCCGGAAGGCGTTGATGAGAAAACAGTTATCCTAAATGAAGGTGATTTTGTTGTGTTTTATCCGGGGGAAGTGCATAAACCGCTGTGCGCAGTGGGCGCGCCAGCCCAGGTTCGCAAAGCAGTAGTGAAGATGCTGATGGCGTGATGACTTTTCGCCGTAAATAACTCCAGGTTTACGGCGAGTTTGTGAAAAGAGCGTTTTTTGATATTTTTTTGTGAGTAAAATTTGTAATGCTTAGACGTTCTTATTAACTCAAGGAGTTCGTCATGGGCAAAATATCAGATTTGAATTATTCTCAACACATTACATTAGCCGACAATTTTAAACAAAAAAATGAAGCCTTAGATACCTGGTATGTGGGAATGAATGATTTTGCCCGAATTGCCGGGGGGCAGAATAGCAGAAGCAATATTCTTTCTCCTAGAGCATTTTTGGAGTTTTTGGCAAAGATATTTACCCTGGGTTATGTGGATTTTAGCAAACGCTCCAACGAAGCGGGTAGAAATATGATGGCTCATATTGAGTTCTCATCTTATTCTAAAGATACTGATGGCAATGAAAAAATGAAGTTTTACATGAATAATCCTGAAGGGGAGCGAGCGGATTTATCTAAGGTGAAGATAGAAATTACACTTGCCTCAGCTTCTACTAAAGGGATTCGTGAAGGACATACAGTCATTATATTTAAACAATCTGATGGTTCGACTAATCGTTATGAAGGGAAGTCTTTTGAAAGAAAAGATGATAGTTCATTACACCTGATTACTAACAAGGTTCTGGCGTGTTACCAACGCGAAGCTAACAAGAAAATAGCGCGTCTATTAAATAATCATCAGAAGTTAAATAATATACAGGAGTTAAATGATTCGCAGGAGTTAAATAATTCACAGAAGTTAAATAATTCGCAGGAGTTAAATAACTCGCAGGTGAGTTGTAAAGGTTCAGTTGATTCTACGATTACGGATTTATTAGAAAAAGCATTGAATAAAGGGTAATGACTCCAACTTACTGATAGTGTTTTATGTTCAGATAATGCCCGATGACCTTGTCATGCAGCTCCACCGAT
>NZ_JBDYCV010000067.1:0-21662 GCF_040495915.1 Shigella sp. FJ200513
TGGAGCTGCATGACAAGGTCATCGGGCATTATCTGAACATAAAACACTATCAGTAAGTTGGAGTCATTACCAAAAAAGCCTGCCAGATGGCAGGCTTTTTAATAACGGCGTTATTACTGCAACAGCGAAATATCCGCAACGCGCAGGAACAGTTCGCGCAGTTTCTCCAGCATGGTCAGACGGTTGAGACGCAATTCTTTGTCATCAACCATGACCATCACTTTATCGAAGAAAGCATCAACCGGCTCACGCAGCTCTGCCAGTTCGACCAGCGCATCCTGGTAACGACCTTCCGCAAAGTACGGCTCCAGCTTGTCACGTAGCACCACAACCTGCATCGCCAGTTTAATTTCTTCCGGCTCTTTCAGGGTAGAGGCATTCACGCGATCGCTCAGCACTTCGTCAGATTTCGCCAGGATGTTAGATACACGTTTGTTCGCCGCCGCCAGTGCTGCAGCTGCTTCCAGGGTACGGAAGTGCGATACCGCTTTCATGCGGGCATCGAAATCAGCCGGACGAGTCGGACGACGCGCCAGTACCGCCTGGATGGTGTCAACGGTATAACCTTCGTCCTGATACCAGGCGCGGAAGCGACCGAGCATAAAGTCGATAACATCATCAACTACGTTGGCATTAGTCAGCTTATCGCCATACAGACGCACCGCTTCTTCGGTCAGCGTTTGCAGATCAAGGTTGAGGTTCTTCTCAACGATAATTCGCAGCACGCCAAGTGCGGCACGACGCAGCGCAAACGGGTCTTTGTCGCCTTTCGGATGCTGACCGATACCGAAGATACCCGCCAGAGTATCCATCTTATCAGCAATCGCCAGCGCACAAGCTACCGGGTTGGACGGCAGGTCATCACCGGCAAAGCGCGGCTGATACTGCTCATTCAGCGCGACGGCTACGTCTTCCGCTTCGCCATCGTGACGCGCGTAGTGCATCCCCATAACGCCTTGGGTGTCGGTGAACTCGAAGACCATGTTGGTCATCAGGTCACACTTAGACAGCAGGCCCGCACGGGTTGCGTGGTTAACGTCAGCGCCAATCTGTTCGGCGATCCAGCCAGCCAGCGCCTGGATGCGGTCAGTCTTGTCACGCAGCGTACCCAGCTGTTGCTGGAACAGCACGGTTTGCAGGCGCGGCAGGTTATCTTCCAGACGTTTTTTGCGGTCGGTGTTGAAGAAGAACTCGGCATCCGCCAGACGTGGACGAACGACTTTCTCGTTACCAGAGATAATTTGCTGCGGATCTTTCGATTCGATGTTGGCAACGAAGATAAAGTTCGGCAGCAGTTTGCCGTCGTTCGCATACACCGGGAAGTACTTCTGGTCACCTTTCATGGTGTAAACCAGGGCTTCAGCCGGCACCGCGAGGAATTTCTCTTCGAATTTTGCGGTCAGAACGACCGGCCACTCCACCAGCGAAGCCACTTCTTCCAGCAGGCTTTCGCTTAAGTCAGCGTTACCGCCAATCTTACGCGCTGCTTCTTCGGCATCGGCTTTAATCTTCGCTTTACGTTCTTCGTAATCGGCGATGACTTTCCCGCGCTCACGCAGAATTTCCGGATACTGATCGGCGTTGTCGATGGTGAATTCCGGTTCGCCCATAAAGCGGTGGCCGCGAATCACGCGATCGGACTGAATGCCCAGAATGGTTGCCGGAATGACTTTGTCGCCCAGCAGCAGGGTCACGGTGTGCACCGGACGCACGAAGTGCACGTCGCTTGCACCCCAGCGCATCAGTTTCGGGATCGGCAGTTTCGCCAGCGAAGTCGCAACCATATTCGGCAGCAGTGCTTCGGTGCTTTCGCCCTTCACATGGGCGCGATACAGCAGCCATTCGCCTTTATCGGTAGTCAGACGCTCAGCCTGGTCAACGGTAATACCACAACCACGCGCCCAACCTTCTGCCGCTTTGCTCGGTTTTCCTTCAGCGTCGAACGCCTGGGCAATCGCCGGGCCGCGTTTTTCGATTTCACGATCTGGTTGTGCTTCCGCCAGGTTAGCTACTTTCAGCGCCAGACGACGCGGAGCAGCAAACCATTGAACGGTGCCGTGTGCGAGGCCTGCGTTATCCAGCTCCGCAGTAAAGTTCGCAGCAAAGGACTCTGCCAGGCTGCGCAGTGCTTTTGGTGGCAGCTCTTCAGTGCCGATTTCCACCAGAAAAGTTTTCTCAGACATAGCCGCCTCTTACTTATCTTTGTTGCACATCGGGAAGCCGAGGGCTTCACGGGAAGCGTAATATGCTTCTGCCACTGCTTTGGTCAGGGTGCGAATGCGCAGAATGTAGCGCTGACGCTCGGTGACGGAGATGGCTTTACGCGCATCCAGCAGGTTGAAGCTGTGGGCGGCTTTCAGAATACGCTCGTAGGCTGGCAGCGGCAGCGGATTTTCCAGCGCCAGCAGCTGCTGCGCTTCTTTCTCGTACTGCTCAAAGCAGGTGAACAGGAAGTCCACATCCGCGTATTCGAAGTTGTAAGTGGACTGCTCCACTTCGTTCTGATGGAACACGTCGCCGTAGGTGGTTTTACCCAGCGGGCCGTCGCTCCAGACTAGGTCGTAAACGCTGTCTACGCCCTGAATGTACATGGCCAGACGTTCCAGACCGTAGGTGATCTCGCCGGTAACCGGTTTACACTCCAGACCACCAACCTGCTGGAAGTAAGTGAACTGCGTCACTTCCATGCCGTTTAGCCACACTTCCCAGCCCAGTCCCCAGGCCCCCAGAGTCGGGTTTTCCCAGTTATCTTCCACGAAACGGATGTCGTGAATAGTCGGGTCCATGCCCAGCTCTTTCAGAGAACCGAGGTACAGCTCCTGAATATTGTCCGGCGATGGCTTAATGACCACCTGGAACTGATAGTAGTGCTGTAAACGGTTGGGGTTTTCGCCGTAGCGACCATCGGTCGGGCGACGAGAAGGCTGAACATAAGCAGCCGCCATCGGTTCTGGCCCCAGCGCGCGCAGACAGGTCATTGGGTGAGAGGTTCCCGCGCCGACTTCCATGTCCAATGGTTGAACAATGGTGCAGCCCTGGCGAGCCCAGTAATCCTGTAAGGTCAGGATCAAGCCCTGGAAGGTCCTGGTATCAAACTTTTGCATATTATTTCGTGCTGGATACGTGTGGATTTAAAGGAAGGGATCAGTATACCCGCTGGATGGAAGATATACAGTACGAAACGGGAAAAAGCAGGGCTTAACGCATGGAAAGATGCAAAAAATGGCCATCTGCGTCAAAAGAACAGACAAACTGCTCTTTACGGAAGGTATAACCGCGCATTTCATAGCTTCCCTGGAACTGTTCGAAGGCGGTGACGTCGATTTTTTGCTCGCCGGTGTTATAACGTTTTGCCGCCTGATCCTTGCATAACGCTTCCATATTCAACGAACGCAGAGGATCAACCCTTACCCGTTGTGCTTTCTGCACGGGTGACGGTGTAGAACAACCCACTAGCACCATAAGCGCCATTGCCGGAAAGAAAGCGTTCATCATCATTAAATTACCGTCTGGTTTGCAGGTGAGTCTTATTATTTATATCGGTATAGTGGCTGATATCTTACGAATTTCCTTAAGCCTCTATAGGCTGTAGTGATAAAACTCAGATTATTCCAGTGCGCCAACCAAATGATTTATCGGTCAGACTTTTTTTAACCAGATACAGAGACACAGATGCAGCCCAAAATTTACTGGATTGATAACCTGCGAGGGATAGCGTGTTTAATGGTGGTGATGATTCACACCACTACCTGGTATGTGACCAATGCTCATAGTGTTAGCCCCGTCACATGGGATATCGCCAATGTTCTGAATTCTGCCTCTCGTGTCAGCGTGCCGCTATTTTTCATGATTTCCGGCTATCTCTTTTTTGGCGAACGCAGCGCCCAGCCGCGCCATTTCTTGCGTATCGGCTTATGTCTGATTTTTTATAGCGCAATCGCACTGCTCTACATTGCGCTGTTTACCTCCATCAATATGGAGTTAGCGCTGAAAAACCTGCTGCAAAAGCCAGTGTTTTACCACTTGTGGTTTTTCTTCGCGATTGCGGTGATTTATCTGGTTTCACCGCTGATTCAGGTGAAGAACGTCGGCGGAAAAATGTTGCTGGTGCTAATGGTGGTGATTGGCATTATCGCTAACCCAAACACAGTGCCGCAGAAAATTGACGGTTTTGAATGGCTGCCAATTAACTTATATATCAATGGCGATACTTTTTACTACATTCTGTATGGCATGTTGGGCCGCGCTATAGGGATGATGGACACACAGCATAAAGCACTGTCGTGGGTGAGCGCCGCGCTGTTTGCGACGGGGGTTTTTATTATCTCTCGCGGGACATTATATGAATTGCAGTGGCGCGGAAATTTTGCCGATACCTGGTATCTTTACTGTGGGCCGATGGTTTTTATCTGCGCAATCGCGCTATTGACTCTGGTTAAAAACACGCTGGATACGCGTACCATTCGCGGACTTGGCTTAATCTCCCGCCATTCATTGGGTATATACGGATTCCACGCCTTGATTATCCATGCGCTGCGCACCCGGGGAATTGAGCTTAAAAATTGGCCAATACTGGATATTATTTGGATCTTTTGCGCGACGTTGGCAGCGAGTTTGTTACTTTCTATGCTGGTACAACGAATCGACAGAAACAGATTAGTGAGTTAAGTAAAAGCCCGTTCACATTGGACTGACCGGGCTTACGTGAATTATTCGCTGTATTCTTCCTGGGTAACCTGTGTTTCTTTTGGCGGGTTTATTCCGGCATCACGAATATTCTTCTGCACCGCTACTGCACCAAACAAGCTTAAGAAGAAAGCCAGTCCATAAAAACCTTTTTCACTGAGTAATAATGTCGCATTCCACAGACCTACCATCAGTAGAGCAACAGAGATAATAAAGACAGTCAGGCAGGTCATATAATAAATGGAAGTGGTCGGTATGCCTTCATACTTGTCCCGAACGGTCTTTTGATAAGACGCAGCAGAAAACAGTCCTAACACCAGTACGGCAAAATAATACCCTTTTTCATTTAACTGCATCTCTGCATTCCATAGCCCTAACAGGTAGGTAACGATACCACCAACGAGAGCTATCCATGACACAATACTAAAGGCCGGTGAATAGGTTGATATTTTGTTGTCCATCACAGTATTCCTTTCATTCCTGAATGTGTAAGAGCTTTATGTTGCTCATACCGAGCGAAACAAACGCATTTGACCAAACAAGCAGACAAAAAAGGCGATGGGGTAGATCACCATTTCATAAGCATTGATAGGTGCATTTAAAACACCGATAAACAAGAGACCGATAGTGATTAACGCAACTAACTGGCAGATATGGGTAAAAAAATTATCCAGTTGCCCGAGTTTTTCTGCGCGAAGATATGCATAGTTACCAAAAGTTGCTGTCATTAACACGCCAAGAAAATAGCCTTTTCCACTTAGCAATGGGCATGAGATCCATAGCCCAACCAGATAAACCAGCGCCCCGACAACAAATAATAGTTTTGCCACAGTTTTTGAGGTTTTCATAACGATCTCCATATCTACCAGCGATACATTACGAGTAACCAACGAAAGACAAAACTGAAAAATGCCATTAACAAATGATTTTCAGAATAAATTCATACTAAATATTAATTAATTAGTGAGATATATAGATGTGAATTATCCCCCACCCGGTCAGGCAGGGGATAACGTTTACGCCATTAATGGCAGAAGTTGCTGATAGAGGCGACGGAACGTTTCACGTCGTGGCTGATAAGCGGCATAACGCTGCGCATCTGGTAGATGCGACTGTTCTAACGGTAGCTGCGGCAACAACTCAATGAGCGATTTCTCTGGATTCGCCGCAATCTGCGCCAGCCTTGCTGCGCCCAGTGCTGGCCCCACATCCCCCCCCGTACGGTAATCGAGCTGCTGACCGCTGATATCCGCCAGCATCTGACGCCAGTACTCACTACGCGCCCCGCCACCAATCAACGTAACACTTTGCGGTTTAATGCCGCAGGCATGCACGACATCCATGCCATCTGCCAGCGCATAACCCACGCCTTCCAGCACTGCTCGCGCCAGTTCATTGGGGCCATGTTGATGAGTCAAACCAAAGAAAACCCCCTTCGCCTGGGGATTATTGTGTGGTGTACGCTCGCCGGAAAGATAAGGCAGAAACCAAACTGGCTCGGCACTTTCATCAGCCTGTTGAGCTGCAGCGATTAAAGCTGGGACATTGCACAGGCCGGTTAATTTCGCGGCCCAATCCAGACACGATGCTGCACTCAGCATTACAGACATTAAATGCCAACGCTGCGGTAGCGCATGGCAAAAGCTGTGTACAGCGCTTTCTGGCTTGCTTAAGAACCCTTCGCTGACAGCAAAATAGACCCCCGACGTCCCCAGCGATAACATTGCCTGATTAGCATCAACCATTCCCACACCAACTGCACCAGCTGCATTGTCGCCACCGCCTGCGACAACTGGCACCGTCGCCATACCCCACGCTTTCGCAACTTCAGGTAACAAAGCACCAGTAATTTCGCTGCCTTCGTATAATGCGGGCATCTGGTCACGAGATAAGTCGCAAGCCTGCAGCATGACGTCACTCCAGTCACGCTTTGCGACATCCAGCCACATGGTGCCAGCTGCGTCAGACATATCGCTGGCAAACTCCCCCGTCATACGCAGACGCAAGTAATCTTTCGGTAATAATACTTTGTCGATTTGACGGAATATCTCCGGCTCATGCCGCTGAACCCATAGCAATTTAGGCGCAGTAAATCCGGGCATCATCAGGTTGCCGGTAATCACTCGTGATTGCGGAACTCTCGCTTCCAGCAAAGTGCACTCTTGCGCACAGCGCCCGTCGTTCCACAAAATGGCAGGGCGCAATACCCGTTGTTGAGCATCCAGTAAGGTTGCTCCATGCATCTGGCCGGCAATACCCAATGCTTTAACGTCCTGCAGAGAATGCTGATCGCCCAGAGCTTTCATTGCGCGATCAGTTGCCTGCCACCACTGTTCCGGGTCTTGTTCCGACCAAAGTGGATGCGGGCGCGAAACGGTCAGCTTTTCCGTTTGCGAAGCAACCACCTCACCCTGCTCGTTGAGCAAAATAACTTTTACGCCCGAGGTGCCAAGATCTATCCCGATATACATATCGATCGTTCCTTAAAAAAATGCCCGGTATCGCTACCGATAACCGGGCCAACGGACTGCACAGTTAGCCGTTATTTGTCGAACAGATAATGATTTACCAGATTTTCCAGTTGCTCCTGGCGACCACTCTGATGCACCGGAGACAAATTATGTTCCTGAGCATATTTGGCTAAATCTGCCAGTGACATTTGGCCTTTCAGGATTTGCTGGCCCAATTCGCTATTCCAGCCGGAATAACGCTGCGCGATGCGTTTATCCAGCTCGCCATCTTCAATCATGCGCGCTGCAATTTTCAGCGCCAGTGCCATCGTATCCATCGCGCCGATATGACCGTAAAACAGATCATATTTATCAGTACTTTGACGACGTACTTTGGCATCGAAGTTCAGACCACCGGTGGTGAAACCGCCTGCTTTGAGAATTTCATACATCACCAGCGCATTCTCTTCCACACTGTTCGGGAACTGGTCGGTGTCCCAGCCCAGTTGCGCATCGCCACGGTTGGCGTCGACAGAACCGAACAGGCCAAGCGCAATGGCGGTGGCTATTTCATGATGGAAAGAGTGACCTGCCAGCGTCGCGTGGTTAGCTTCAATGTTCAGTTTAATCTCTTTTTCCAGACCAAACTGTTTCAGGAAGCCATAGACCGTCGCGGCATCGTAATCATATTGATGTTTAGTCGGTTCTTGCGGTTTCGGTTCGATAAGCAACGTGCCCTAGAAGCCGATTTTATGTTTATGCTCAACCACCATCTGCATAAAGCGGCCCAGTTGTTCACGCTCCTGACGCAAGTCGGTATTTAACAGCGTTTCGTAACCTTCACGACCACCCCACAGGACATAGTTTTCACCGCCCAATTTATGGGTTGCTTCCATCGCTGTAACAACTTGCGTTGCCGCCCAGCTGAAGACTTCAGGATCTGGGTTCGTCGCCGCACCCGCGCCATAGCGAGGGTTTGTAAAGCAGTTAGCGGTTCCCCACAGCAGCTTCACGCCGCTCTCTTCTTGCTTGGCTGCCAGGACATCAACCATTTGCGCAAAATTATTGATGTACTCTTTTAACGACGCGCCCTCAGGGGAAACATCCACATCGTGGAAGCAATAAAATGGCACATGTAACTTGTGGAAAAACTCAAATGCGACATCTGCTTTACGCTTCGCCAACGCCAGTGCCTCACCAGGCTGCTGCCACGGACGATTAAACGCCCCCACACCAAACATGTCCGCCCCGTTCCAGCAGAAGGTGTGCCAGTAGCAGGCGGCAAAACGCAAGTGCTCTTCCATACGCTTACCCAACACCAGTTCGTCGGGATTGTAGTGACGGAATGCTAACGGGTTTGAGGATTTTGAGCCTTCATAACGAACGCGATCGAGCTGGTCAAAATAGGCTTGCATATTGAACTCCATAATCAGGTAATGCCGCGGGTGATGGATGATGTCGTAATATTGGGCACTCCCTTTCAATTGCTCAATTATGTTATTTCACACTGCTATTGAGATAATTCACAAGTGTGCGCTCGCTCGCAAAATAAAATGGGATGATGAAAATGGGTAATTCCTCGAAGATAAAAATGCAATAAGTACAATTGCGCAACAAAAGTAAGATCTCGGTCATAAATCAAGAAATAAACCAAAAATCGTAATCGAAAGATAAAAATCTGTAATTGTTTTCCCCTGTTTAGTTGCTAAAAATTGGTTACGTTTATCGCGGTGATTGTTACTTATTAAAGCTGTCCTCTAACTACAGAAGGCCCTACACCATGAAAATAAAGAACATTCTACTCACCCTTTGCACCTCACTTCTGCTTACCAACGTTGCGGCACACGCCAAAGAAGTCAAAATAGGTATGGCGATTGATGATCTCCGTCTTGAACGCTGGCAAAAAGATCGAGATATTTTTGTGAAAAAGGCAGAATCTCTCGGTGCGAAAGTATTTGTACAGTCTGCAAATGGCAATGAAGAAACACAAATGTCGCAGATTGAAAACATGATTAACCGGGGTGTCGATGTTCTTGTCATTATTCCGTATAACGGTCAGGTATTAAGTAACGTTGTAAAAAAAGCCAAACAAGAAGGTATTAAAGTATTAGCTTACGACCGTATGATTAACGATGCGGATATCGATTTTTATATTTCTTTCGATAACGAAAAAGTCGGTGAACTGCAGGCAAAAGCCTTGGTCGATATTGTTCCGCAAGGTAATTACTTCCTGATGGGCGGCTCGCCGGTAGATAACAACGCCAAGCTGTTCCGCGCCGGACAAATGAAAGTGTTAAAACCTTACGTTGATTCTGGAAAAATTAAAGTCGTTGGTGACCAATGGGTTGATGGCTGGTTACCGGAAAACGCATTGAAAATTATGGAAAACGCGCTAACCGCCAATAATAACAAAATTGATGCTGTAGTTGCCTCAAACGATGCCACCGCAGGTGGGGCAATTCAGGCATTAAGCGCGCAAGGTTTATCAGGGAAAGTAGCAATTTCCGGCCAGGATGCGGATCTCGCAGGTATTAAACGTATTGCTGCCGGTACGCAAACTATGACGGTGTATAAACCTATTACATTGCTGGCAAATACTGCCGCAGAAATTGCCGTTGAATTGGGCAATGGTCAGGAGCCAAAAGCAGATACCTCACTGAATAATGGCCTGAAAGATGTCCCCTCCCGCCTCCTGACACCGATCGATGTGAATAAAAACAACATCAAAGATACGGTAATTAAAGACGGATTCCACAAAGAGAGCGAGCTGTAAGCGTTACGCCCCGGCGCGGAGCGGGGGCGTGATTTCTCTCCATGCCGCGTGAATGAATTGGCTTAGGTGGAGTCGTTATGCCTTATCTACTTGAAATGAAGAACATTACCAAAACCTTCGGCAGTGTGAAGGCGATTGATAACGTCAGCTTGCGGTTGAATGCTGGCGAAATCGTCTCACTCTGTGGGGAAAATGGGTCTGGTAAATCAACGCTGATGAAAGTGCTGTGTGGTATTTATCCCCATGGCTCCTACGAAGGCGAAATTATTTTTGCGGGAGAAGAGATTCAGGCGAGTCACATCCGCGATACCGAACGCAAAGGTATCGCCATCATTCACCAGGAATTGGCCCTGGTGAAAGAATTGACCGTGCTGGAAAATATCTTCCTGGGTAACGAAATAACCCACAATGGCATTATGGATTATGACCTGATGACGCTACGCTATCAGAAGCTGCTCGCACAGGTCAGTTTATCCATTTCACCTGATACCCGCGTTGGCGATTTAGGGCTTGGGCAACAACAACTGGTTGAAATTGCCAAGGCACTTAATAAACAGGTGCGCTTGTTAATTCTCGATGAACCGACAGCCTCATTAACTGAGCAGGAAACGTCGGTTTTACTGGATATTATTCGCGATCTACAACAGCACGGTATCGCCTGTATTTATATTTCGCACAAACTCAACGAAGTCAAAGCGATTTCCGATACGATTTGCGTTATTCGCGACGGACAGCACATTGGTACGCGTGATGCTGCCGGAATGAGTGAAGACGATATTATCACCATGATGGTCGAGCGAGAGTTAACCGCGATTTACCCTAATGAACCACATACCACCGGAGATGAAATATTACGTATTGAACATCTGACGGCATGGCATCCGGTCAATCGTCATATTAAACGAGTTAATGATGTCTCGTTTTCCCTGAAACGTGGCGAAATACTGGGTATTGCCGGACTCGTTGGTGCCGGACGTACCGAGACCATTCAGTGCCTGTTTGGCGTGTGGCCCGGACAATGGGAAGGAAAAATTTATATTGATGGCAAACAGGTAGATATTCGTAACTGTCAGCAAGCCATCACCCAGGGGATTGCGATGGTACCCGAAGACAGAAAGCGCGACGGCATCGTTCCGGTAATGGCGGTTGGTAAAAATATTACCCTCGCCGCACTCAATAAATTTACCGGTGGCATTAGCCAGCTTGATGACGCGGCAGAGCAAAAATGTATTCTGGAATCAATTCAGCAACTCAAAGTTAAAACGTCGTCCCCCGACCTTGCTATTGGACGTTTGAGCGGCGGCAATCAGCAAAAAGCGATCCTCGCCCGCTGTCTGTTACTTAACCCGCGCATCCTCATTCTTGATGAACCTACCAGGGGTATTGATATTGGCGCGAAATATGAGATCTACAAATTAATTAACCAACTCGTCCAGCAGGGTATTGCCGTTATTGTCATCTCTTCCGAATTACCTGAAGTGCTCGGCCTTAGCGATCGTGTACTGGTGATGCATGAAGGGAAACTAAAAGCCAACCTGATAAATCATAACCTGACTCAGGAGCAGGTGATGGAAGCCGCATTGAGGAGCGAACATCATGTCGAAAAGCAATCCGTCTGAAGTGAAATTGGCCGTACCGACATCCGGTGGCTTTTCTGGGCTGAAATCACTGAATTTGCAGGTCTTCGTGATGATTGCAGCTATCATCGCAATCATGCTGTTCTTTACCTGGACCACCGATGGTGCCTACTTAAGCGCCCGTAACGTCTCCAACCTGTTACGCCAGACCGCGATTACCGGCATCCTCGCGGTAGGAATGGTGTTCGTCATAATTTCTGCTGAAATCGACCTTTCCGTCGGCTCAATGATGGGGCTATTAGGTGGCGTCGCGGCGATTTGTGACGTCTGGTTAGGCTGGCCTTTGCCACTTACCATCATTGTGACGTTGGTTCTGGGACTGCTTCTCGGTGCCTGGAACGGATGGTGGGTCGCGTACCGCAAAGTCCCTTCATTTATTGTCACCCTCGCGGGCATGTTGGCATTTCGCGGCATACTCATTGGCATCACCAACGGCACGACTGTATCCCCCACCAGCGCCGCGATGTCACAAATTGGGCACAGCTATCTCCCCGCCAGTACCGGCTTCATCATTGGCGCGCTTGGCTTAATGGCTTTTGTTGGTTGGCAATGGCGCGGAAGAATGCGCCGTCAGGCTTTGGGTTTACAGTCTCCGGCCTCTACCGCAGTAGTCGGTCGCCAAGCTTTAACCGCTATCATCGTATTAGGCGCAATCTGGCTGTTGAATGATTACCGTGGCGTTCCCACTCCTGTTCTGCTGCTGACGTTGCTGTTACTCGGCGGAATGTTTATGGCAACGCGGACGGCATTTGGACGACGCATTTATGCCATCGGCGGCAATCTGGAAGCAGCACGTCTCTCCGGGATTAACGTTGAACGCACCAAACTTGCCGTGTTCGCGATTAACGGATTAATGGTAGCCATCGCCGGATTAATCCTTAGTTCTCGACTTGGCGCTGGTTCACCTTCTGCGGGAAATATCGCCGAACTGGACGCAATTGCAGCATGCGTGATTGGCGGCACCAGCCTGGCTGGCGGTGTGGGAAGCGTTGCCGGAGCAGTAATGGGGGCATTTATCATGGCTTCACTGGATAACGGCATGAGTATGATGGATGTACCGACCTTCTGGCAGTATATCGTTAAAGGTGCGATTCTGTTGCTGGCAGTATGGATGGACTCCGCAACCAAACGCCGTTCTTGATTTTGATAAAAATTTTCTCAAAGCCGGTTACGTATTACCGGTTTTGAGTTTTTGCATGATTCAGCAGGAAAAGAACCATGTTTACTAAACGTCACCGCATCACATTACTGTTCAATGCCAATAAAGCCTATGACCGGCAGGTAGTAGAAGGCGTAGGGGAATATTTACAGGCATCACAATCAGAATGGGATATTTTCATTGAAGAAGATTTCCGCGCCCGCATTGATAAAATCAAGGACTGGTTAGGAGATGTCGTCATTGCCGACTTCGACGACAAACAGATCGAGCAAGCGCTGGCTGATGTCGACGTCCCCATTGTTGGGGTTGGCGGCTCGTATCACCTTGCAGAAAGTTACCCACCCGTTCATTACATTGCCACCGATAACTATGCGCTGGTTGAAAGCGCATTTTTGCATTTAAAAGAGAAAGGCGTTAACCGCTTTGCTTTTTATGGTCTTCCGGAATCAAGCGGCAAACGTTGGGCCACTGAACGCGAATATGCATTTCGTCAGCTTGTCGCCGAAGAAAAGTATCGCGGAGTGGTTTATCAGGGGTTAGAAACCGCGCCAGAGAACTGGCAACACGCGCAAAATCGGCTGGCAGACTGACTACAAACGCTGCCACCGCAAACCGGGATTATTGCCGTTACTGACGCCCGAGCGCGGCATATTCTGCAAGTATGTGAACATCTACATATTCCCGTACCGGAAAAATTATGCGTGATTGGCATCGATAACGAAGAACTGACCCGCTATCTGTCGCGTGTCGCCCTTTCTTCGGTCGCTCAGGGCGCGCGGCAAATGGGCTATCAGGCGGCAAAACTGTTGCATCGATTATTAGATAAAGAAGAAATGCCGCTACAGCGAATTTTGGTCCCACCAGTTCGCGTCATTGAACGGCGCTCAACAGATTATCGCTCGCTGACCGATCCCGCCGTTATTCAGGCCATGCATTACATTCGTAATCACGCCTGTAAAGGGATTAAAGTGGATCAGGTACTGGATGCGGTCGGGATCTCGCGCTCCAATCTTGAGAAGCGTTTTAAAGAAGAGGTGGGTGAAACCATCCATGCAATGATTCATGCCGAGAAGCTGGAGAAAGCGCGCAGTCTGCTGATTTCAACCACCTTGTCGATCAATGAGATATCGCAAATGTGCGGTTATCCATCGCTGCAATATTTCTACTCTGTTTTTAAAAAAGCATATGACACAACGCCAAAAGAGTATCGCGATGTAAATAGCGAGGTCATGTTGTAGCGATGATGAGAATTGTCGGCGTCACATCAGGGAACTCAGCACAGCCACCTGATGCGAGCAAAAGCCTTATCCGACCGACAAATCAGATAAGGCTCGAGGAAATGAAATTACATATGCGCCGCGATTAACCGTTGGTTATCCTGGTACATTGCGAACAGGTAGTTGTTATAACTCTTCCCTTTGGTCGAGTAGCCCTTCAGCTTGTGAATCATCGCTGTGGCAGTCACTTCCTGATCCGCTTTACGCAGCTGTGCACGCGATTTACGGAACGAAGAGTAAGCCGGGTGCGTATTCAGGTTAGTGACATAGGCGCTCACCGATTCTTTGACAGAACTAAACTGTGAGTACCCTTTCACTTTACCCGGCGCATTGGTACAACGTCCTTTCATGCATTTCATGCCGAACAGATTGTTATTGTTGCGCGCCAGCTTCGACGTTCCCCAACCGCTTTCTGCTGCAGCCATCGTCGCCACCATACTGGTAGGGATAATGTCTACGCGTTCAAGCAAGGTATTCCACGGGATTTTTCGCGTATTACCAGACCACTTCACCTTGTAGCGTTTGGCGATGTCTTTCAGACGCGCACGCTCAGCAGGTGCCCATTGGCCCTGATACTGTTTTGAAATCAGCCAGTTACGTTCTGCAGTAATGGCTGCATTTTGGCTGGTAATGTAAGGCATTACGGTCCGGAGAAACGCCTTTTTCCTTGGTGTTCCGGAAGGGTATTTTCGCAAATCAGGAAGTGAACTACTCTTTGCACTATTGCGAGAATACTCTTGTTTACTGCTTACCTGTTTATTACTAGCTTTAGTTAAGTGGGACTTTTGACTCGCTGTTGTTGTGTGCGTCTTCGCTAACACCTCACTCGAAAACACCAGAGTGAGTAACATAAGAATCATCGCCCCATATCGTCGTATGGGAGTCAAAATCATCAGGTCTCCTGGTCGGATTTAATCATTCCAACACCTTATATTTTTCACAAATTTGAGAGTTGAATCTCAAATCATATCAAAAATAGCTGTCAAGAGCACCCCAAGGAATAGTCCAAATCTGAAACTATGTCACGAGTTAACGATTCAGATTGGCGCTAAATCGCAGAAAATGTGGGGGTTATCGCAAAATTCAGCCGTTTTTTGCGCGCGATCGCTCACCCTTGCTTCTCATCCTGTGGACTTACCGCTCAGGGATGAGTTTTGTCTGGCTTATCGCTGGCAAACTGTCTGAAATCGCAGCAATAAGGACTCATCCACCATGAAACTCGCCGCCTGTTTTCTGACACTCCTTCCTGGCTTCGCCGTTGCCGCCAGCTGGACTTCTCCGGGGTTCCCTGCCTTTAGCGAACAGGGAACGGGAACATTTGTCAGCCACGCGCAGTTGCCCAAAGGTACGCGTCCACTCACGCTAAATTTTGACCAACAGTGCTGGCAGCCTGCAGATGCGATAAAACTCAATCAGATGCTTTCCCTGCAACCTTGTAGCAACACGCCGCCTCAATGGCGATTGTTCAGGGACGGCAAATATACGCTGCAAATAGACACCCGCTCCGGTACGCCAACATTGATGATTTCCATCCAGAACGCCGCCGAACCGGTAGCAAACCTGGTCCGTGAATGCCCGAAATGGGATGGATTACCGCTCACGCTGGATGTCAGCGCCACTTTCCCGGAAGGAGCCGCCGTACGGGATTATTACAGCCAACAAATTGCGATAGTGAAGAACGGTCAAATAACGTTACAACCCGCTGCTACCAGCAACGGTTTACTCCTGCTGGAACGGGCAGAAACTGACACATCCGCCCCTTTCGACTGGCATAACGCCACGGTTTACTTTGTGCTGACAGATCGTTTCGAAAACGGCGATCCCAGTAATGACCAGAGTTACGGACGTCATAAAGACGGTATGGCGGAAATTGGCACTTTTCACGGCGGCGATTTACGCGGCCTGACCAACAAACTGGATTACCTCCAGCAGTTGGGCGTTAATGCTTTATGGATAAGCGCCCCATTTGAGCAAATTCACGGCTGGGTCGGCGGTGGTACAAAAGGCGATTTCCCGCATTATGCCTACCACGGTTATTACACACAGGACTGGACGAATCTTGATGCCAATATGGGCAACGAAGCCGATCTACGGACGCTGGTTGATAGCGCACATCAGCGCGGTATTCGTATTCTCTTTGATGTCGTGATGAACCACACCAGCTATGCCACGCTGGCGGATATGCAGGAGTATCAGTTTGGCGCGTTATATCTTTCTGGTGACGAAGTGAAAAAAACGCTGGGTGAACGCTGGAGCGACTGGAAACCTGCCGCCGGACAAACCTGGCATAGCTTTAACGATTACATTAATTTCAGCGACAAAACAGGCTGGGATAAATGGTGGGGAAAAAACTGGATCAGAACGGATATCGGCGATTACGACAATCCTGGATTCGATGATCTCACTATGTCGCTGGCCTTTTTGCCGGATATCAAAACCGAATCAACTACCGCTTCTGGTCTGCCGGTGTTCTATAAAAACAAAACGGATACTCACGCTAAAGTCATCGAAGGCTTTACACCTCGCGATTACTTAACCCACTGGTTAAGTCAGTGGGTCCGCGACTATGGGATTGATGGTTTTCGGGTCGATACCGCCAAACATGTTGAGTTGCCCGCCTGGCAGCAACTGAAAACCGAAGCCAGCTCCGCGCTTCGCGAATGGAAAAAAACTAACCCCGACAAAGCATTAGATGACAAACCTTTCTGGATGACCGGTGAAGCCTGGGGCCACGGCGTGATGCAAAGTGACTACTATCGCCACGGCTTCGATGCGATGATCAATTTCGATTATCAGGAGCAGGCGGCGAAAGCAGTCGATTGTCTGGCGCAGATGGATACGACCTGGCAGCAAATGGCGGAGAAATTGCAGGGTTTCAACGTGTTGAGCTACCTCTCGTCGCATGATACCCGTCTGTTCCGTGAAGGGGGCGACAAAGCAGCAGAGTTATTACTATTAGCGCCAGGCGCGGTACAAATCTTTTATGGCGATGAATCCTCGCGTCCGTTCGGTCCTACAGGTTCTGATCCGCTGCAAGGTACACGTTCGGATATGAACTGGCAGGATGTTAGCGGTAAATCTGCCGCCAACGTCGCGCACTGGCAGAAAATCAGCCAGTTCCGCGCCCGCCATCCCGCAATTGGCGCGGGCAAACAAACGACACTTTCGCTGAAGCAGGGCTACGGCTTTGTTCGTGAGCATGGCGACGATAAAGTGCTGGTCATCTGGGCTGGGCAACAGTGACTTTTCCGGCTTCCCGTTCGTCAGTACCTCGGGAAGCCGCCAACCAGGATAAAATGTCAGCCCTAATCAGCGTTGCGGGATAAAGCACCGCTCACTCTTCAACAGACCGATTTGCACCCCAGCAAATGTAGCGTTATTGTTACCTTCCTTGCTACAGAGTTCGACAGATATCCCGCTATGACATTCTCCCTTTTTGGTGACAAATTTACCCGCCACTCCGGCATTACGCTGCTGATGGAAGATCTGAACGACGGTTTACGCACGCCTGGCGCGATTATGCTCGGCGGCGGTAATCCGGCGCAGATCCCGGAAATGCAGGACTACTTCCAGACGCTACTGACCGACATGCTGGAAAGTGGCAAAGCGACTGATGCACTGTGTAACTACGACGGTCCACAGGGGAAAACGGAGCTACTCACACTGCTTGCCGGAATGCTGCGCGAGAAGTTGGGTTGGGATATCGAACCACAGAATATTGCACTAACAAACGGCAGCCAGAGCGCGTTTTTCTACTTATTTAACCTGTTTGCCGGACGCCGTGCCGATGGTCGGGTCAAAAAAGTGCTGTTCCCGCTGGCACCGGAATACATTGGCTACGCTGACGCCGGACTGGAAGAAGATCTGTTTGTCTCTGCGCGTCCGAATATTGAACTGCTGCCGGAAGGCCAGTTTAAATACCACGTCGATTTTGAGCATCTGCATATTGGCGAAGAAACCGGGATGATTTGCGTCTCCCGGCCGACGAATCCAACAGGTAATGTGATTACTGACGAAGAGTTGCTGAAGCTTGACGCGCTGGCGAATCAACACGGCATTCCGCTGGTGATTGATAACGCTTATGGCGTCCCGTTCCCGGGTATCATCTTCAGTGAAGGGCGCCCGCTATGGAATCCGAATATCGTACTGTGCATGAGTCTTTCCAAGCTGGGGCTGCCTGGCTCCCGCTGCGGCATTATCATCGCCAATGAAAAAATCATCACTGCCATCACCAATATGAACGGCATTATCAGCCTGGCACCTGGCGGTATTGGTCCGGCGATGATGTGTGAAATGATTAAGCGTAACGATCTGCTGCGCCTGTCTGAAACAGTCATCAAACCGTTTTACTACCAGCGTGTTCAGGAAACTATCGCCATCATTCGCCGCTATTTACCGGAAAATCGCTGCCTGATTCATAAACCGGAAGGAGCCATTTTCCTCTGGCTATGGTTTAAGGATTTGCCCATTACGACCGAGCAGCTCTATCAGCGCCTGAAAGCACGCGGCGTGCTGATGGTGCCGGGGCACAACTTCTTCCCGGGACTGGATAAACCGTGGCCGCATACGCATCAATGTATGCGCATGAACTACGTACCAGAGCCGGAGAAAATTGAGGCG
This sequence comes from Shigella sp. FJ200513, assembly GCF_040495915.1. Taxonomy (NCBI): domain Bacteria; kingdom Pseudomonadati; phylum Pseudomonadota; class Gammaproteobacteria; order Enterobacterales; family Enterobacteriaceae; genus Shigella; species Shigella sp. FJ200513. Next base: position 18,603 of record NZ_JBDYCV010000067.1, read on the forward strand.
GGGGTGAAGATTCTGGCGGAAGAGATAGAAAGAGCCTGGGCTGAAAGTCACTAAAAATTGCCTGATGCGCTACGCTTATCAGGCCTACATGATTTCTGCAATATATTGAATTTGGAAGAATTTGTAGGCCGGATAAGGCGTTTACGCCGCATCTGGCATAAACAAAGCGCACTATTCCGGCATTGAGAAACGCCGGAAAACGTTTCAAACAGGCTGCTGCTGTAGCCGATGCCGCTGCACTTTCTCGACATCCATGCACTGCAACGCCTTTGTCGGGCAGGCTTCAACACAGGCCGGCCCCGTCTCCCGATGCCAGCACAGATCGCACTTAATCGCCCTCGCCTTTTTGCGCGAAGAAACGACCTCCATCGCACCAAACGGGCAAGCCAGCATACAGCTTTTACAGCCAATGCAACGTGTTTGTTCAACGAAAATATGCCCATGTTCGCGGCTTATCGCGTCAACAGGGCAGACATTCGCGCACGGTGCATCTTCACACTGATGACAGGCTACTGGCGTGGTCCAGCTGTGGTCTTTAATGACACGAATACGGGAAATAAACTCGTCTGGTGACAACGCAGCGCAATCCTGATTCTCCTGATGCGACACTGCGCAAGCCACTTCACAGGTACGGCAACCGATACATTTCGTCGCATCCGCAATAATAAACCGGTTCATGATCATTCCTTTGCACTAAAACAGCAGAGTGCCAGAGAGCGCGTCCCTACTGCTTTGATCCAACGAAGGAAATGTTAAAGTTTTGGCACTTGTCCAAAGCGTTATGTGATCGCGCCCAGGTCATCCCTGACAGTAAATCCCAGTTCATTAGAAATAGCCTGCGCGGTTTCACGCAGTGGTTTCAGGAGATTTTTCTCTCCCACCTGTTTCAGACGTGATGTCGAAAGCGAAATCGACACGGCGTACGGCACCCGCCCATGAATATCAAACACCGGAACAGCAATACAGGAGACGCCGAGTTCGTTTTCTTCTCTGTCCATCGCCGCTCCGCTTTCACGAATGTGCGCCAGTTCGTCGAACATCGCGGGCAGCTCGGTAATGGTATTGCGGGTTAACGGCTGGATCTCATGCTGATGGTTTTCCCAGTATGACTTCACGTAGTCCGGGTGACCAAACGCCATGTAGATCTTGCCCATTGCGGAACAGTAGAGCGGCATATGCTGGCCAATATAGGCACGGGTTCGCAGCATCCCGGTTGTGGGTTCCAGCTTATAAATCAAAATAGCGTGATCGTCTTCGCGGCTGGAGAAGTTAATGGTTTCACCAGTGGCGATGTTCAGTGCCTCAAGATGCGGAGCGGCGATATGAATGATATTCAGCGAAGACAGCGCCTTCTGCCCGACGGCAATAAATTTGGTAGTCAGGCGGTAACTCCCTGCGGCGGGCGCGGTGGTCACATAGCCGCAGGACTGTAATCCCTGCAATAAGCGATGGACGGTACTCTTATTTAAACCAGCCAGCTCCGAAAGATGCGCCAACGGACAACCGTTTGGATAGTTGCTCAAAATCTCAATCAGCATCAACCCGCGAAACAGACTCTGGCTTCCGGCTGGACGCTCTTTTTCCTGCGCCATCTCGTTCTCTTTTTTTCCCATCACTTCTTTCCCCATTTTGTCGCGTCCTGATGGTAGCGCAAAGTGTGCCGTAGTTCACGATCTCGACAGATAATTTATAACCACTTGATTTTTATGTCTTTTGAAATTCATCAATCAGATTGCTTTGTTAAAAAGTGATCGATATATTTGAAATCTAGTTCCGCATATTGAAATTTTAAGCCAAAAAAGCGATCAAAAAACAAGGAAGCCTAGGATGAAAGTGACATTTGAGCAGTTAAAAGCAGCCTTTAATCGGGTCTTAATTTCACGCGGCGTTGACAGCGAAACGGCTGACGCCTGTGCAGAGATGTTCGCCCGCACCACCGAATCCGGCGTTTATTCTCACGGCGTTAATCGTTTCCCTCGTTTCATTCAACAACTGGAAAACGGCGATATCATTCCTGATGCCCAACCCAAACGTATAACCAGCCTCGGCGCAATTGAACAGTGGGATGCCCAGCGTTCGATCGGCAACCTGACGGCGAAAAAGATGATGGATCGCGCCATTGAACTGGCTGCCGATCACGGTATTGGTCTGGTGGCACTTCGTAATGCCAACCACTGGATGCGCGGCGGCAGCTACGGCTGGCAGGCGGCGGAAAAAGGCTATATTGGCATTTGCTGGACCAACTCCATCGCCGTAATGCCGCCGTGGGGCGCAAAAGAGTGTCGCATCGGCACTAACCCGCTGATCGTCGCCATTCCTTCCACGCCGATCACCATGGTCGATATGTCGATGTCGATGTTCTCTTACGGCATGTTAGAAGTTAACCGCCTGGCAGGCCGTCAGCTCCCGGTCGATGGTGGCTTTGATGATGAGGGCAATTTGACCAAAGAACCTGGCGTTATCGAGAAGAATCGCCGCATTTTGCCGATGGGCTACTGGAAAGGTTCTGGCATGTCGATTGTGCTGGATATGATCGCTACTCTCCTTTCCGACGGCGCATCGGTTGCCGAAGTCACCCAGGACAACAGCGACGAATACGGCATTTCACAAATTTTTATTGCCATTGAAGTGGACAAGCTTATCGACGGTCCCACCCGCGATGCCAAGCTGCAACGTATCATGGATTACGTTACTACCGCTGAACGCGCTGACGAAAACCAGGCCATCCGCTTACCCGGCCACGAATTTACTACCCTGCTGGCCGAAAACCGCCGTAACGGCATCACTGTTGATGACAGCGTGTGGGCCAAAATCCAGGCGTTATGAGGAGATAAGTCATGATTTTTGGACATATCGCGCAGCCCAATCCGTGCCGTTTGCCCGCCGCCATTGAAAAGGCGCTCGATTTTCTGCGCGCTACCAACTTCAACGTCCTGGAGCCGGGCGTTGTCGAAATCGACGGCAAGAATATTTATGCGCAAATTAGGTAATGCTGCCAACTTACTGATTTAGTGTATGATGGTGATTTTAAGGTGCTTGCGTGGCTTCCATTTCCATCAG
>NZ_JBDYCV010000068.1:0-21432 GCF_040495915.1 Shigella sp. FJ200513
ATGGAAATGGAAGCCACGCAAGCACCTTAAAATCACCATCATACACTAAATCAGTAAGTTGGCAGCATTACCTGATACGAGAAGCTTATAAATTTTTTCCAGATCGTCGATATTTCGAACGCGGATTAACAGCCGACGCTGTTCTAATTGCATCACCAACACGCCATCTTCCGACAAGTTCATCGCTTTGATTCGGCTATATTCAATCCAGACATTGGCGAAGAAAAAACCTTTTTGTTTAAAGATGATCTTCGGAATGCGGATCCAGAATATATAAAAACCCATCAGAGCCAGTGCACTTAATAACCATGTTGTTATTAGCGCGCCATGATTCGTGACGTTGTTATAGATAAGAATGACAATCAATCCGACGAAGATAACGCTATCGATGCGACCACGCCGGAGCAAAGGAATTGCCAGCAGGGTGGGGCCGTTACGGCGGGGCATGATGAACTGATCGTAGATCGCGAAGGCCAGGAGTGCGGCGATGAAAAGAATCAGTACCAGGTCCGTGATTGTCATTAATCCTCCAGATAAAAAAACGGGGCCAAAAGGCCCCGGTAGTGTACGACAGTCTTACAGTCCCAGCAGGCCGCAAGCGTAACCAGCGATACCGATGACGAAGAAGCCAACGATGATCCACAGCGGGTTAACTTTTTTGCGCAGCAGCCACATACAAGCAAATGTCAGCAGCAGTGGTACAAGGCCTGGCATTAACTGGTCAAGAATAGTTTGCACGGTGGTGACACGGGTCTGTCCATCCTGCCCGGTGATGGTCGAAACCACCAGCGGGATGTTGACATGTGTCCACTTGTTAACCAATGCCCCCATGACAAACAGGCCGAGGATAGACGCCCCTTCCGTCAGTTTTTGCAGGAAGCCACCACCCATATCTTTAACGATATCGATACCTTTGGAGTAACCATACGCTACGCCGTAGTAACGGGTTGCCAGACGCACCAGGTTAAACAGGATGAAGAACAGCAGCGGACCTAACAGGCTGCCGCTCATCGCGATACCGGCACCCAGTGCTGCAAATACCGGACGTACGGTTCCCCAGAAGATCGGGTCGCCTACACCAGCCAGCGGCCCCATCAAACCGACTTTGATACCGTTGATAGCACCGTCATCGATCTCTGCGCCATTAGCACGCTGTTCTTCCAGCGCCAGGGTTACGCCGAGAATCGGTGCAGCCACGAACGGCTGGGTGTTAAAGAACTCCAGGTGACGGCGAATAGCTTGTTTACGAGCTTCGTTGTTCTCAGGGTAGAGGCGACGAATTGCCGGTACCATAGAGAAGCAGAAACCCAGTGCCTGCATACGTTCGAAGTTCCATGAACCCTGGAAGAGGTTAGAACGCAGGAATACGCCACGAATATCACTTTGAGTGAGTTTTTTCTCGGTGGTAGTTTGAGTTGTATCAACCATTTCGCTCACCTGTTAGTCCAGTTCGTTATCGAGATCGTTGTTACCAGCTGCCTGAGCAGGCGCACCGGCTACGCGGTTGTATTTCGGGCTAAGTTGGATGTAGAGCACTGCCATAACAGTACCAATCACACCCAGAGCAACCAGGTTAAAGTTGGTGAATGCTGCGGTTACGAAGCCGAGGTAGAAGAACGGCATCAGGTAGCCAGCACGCATCATGTTGATAACCATCGCATAACCAACCACCACGATCATGCCCCCGGCGATATTCAGACCATTGGTCACCACTTCCGGAATCGCATTCAGCATGTTCTGTACTTCGCTGGTACCAACAGACAGCGCAACGATGACGGCCGGAATAGCCACACGCATTGCTTGCAGGAACAGAGAAGAAACGTGGATCCAGGAAATCGCTGTCAGGTTGCCGTTATCAGCAGCCTTATCCGCAGCGTGCTGGAAAGCAACGGTAATAGTACGAACGATGATGGTCAGTACCTGGCCCGCAGCGGCCAGAGGGATTGCCAGTGCGATACCTGCACCAATGCTCTGATGACCTGCGATAACCAGAATGGTAGAAATGATAGAAGCCAGAGCGGCGTCAGGCGCAACTGCAGCACCGATGTTCATCCAGCCCAGCGCGATCATTTCCAGCGTACCACCGATAATAATACCGGTTTTCATATCCCCAAGAACGATACCCACCAGGGTACACGCGATTAGCGGACGGTGAAACTGAAATTCATCGAGGATTGATCCCATACCTGCGATACAGGCTACGATAAATACCAGCACAATTTGAAGAGTGGTAATCTCCATTGTACTTCTCCTGTTTACGTAAGACTTAAGTGTGAAAACTGAATGATAATCAACACAATACGTTACTTATCGATTTTGCTGATCAGATCCATCATTTTCAGTTTCGGATCGGTGGAAACCTTACGGACTTCCAGCTCAATACCGCGTGCATTCAGTTTTTTGAACGCCTCGATATCTTTTTCATCAACCGAAACCGCGTTATTCACCTGGGTTTTACCCTGACGGAATGCCATACCACCGACGTTAACAGAGGTGATTTTCACGCCGCCTTCAACGAGACGCTCTACATCTGTTGGGTTGGTAAATAACAGCATTACGCGTTCGCCAGCATATTTCGGGTTGTTGTAGACGCGAATCATTTTGGCAACATCAACTACGTGTGCTGTTACGCCCGGAGGTGCAACCTGGGTGAGCAGTGTCTTACGAACGGTATCCGCAGCCACTTCATCACTAACAACAATAATACGGGAGACATTGGTTTCTTTGGTCCAGCGGGTGGCGACCTGACCGTGAATCAGACGGTCGTCGATACGCGCAAGGCCAATAACCATGTAGTCGTTTGGCCCCATTGGTTTTGCCGGAGTTGGAGCCGCTTTTGGTGCTGCGGCAGCGGGTGCTGGCGCGGCTTTTTCAACCGGTTTGGCTTTCAGTGCTTTCACGCCTTCACGGCCTGTTTCTACTGCCAGCGCAACCAGTTCATCAAAGCTCGGGTCATCATCACGGGCCATTAACGTTTCCACGAGCATTGGAATGTTAACGCCTGCAATGACTTCATAATGCTCTTTGTCGACGACAATGCGGCTGGCAGCATTGAACGGGCTGCCTCCCCATGTATCAACGAGAAACAGCACGCCTTTAGTGGTGTCGAGTTTTGCCAACTGAGCGTTGTATTTTTCAATCAGCGTTTCGGCATTTTCACCTGGAACGAAATCGATCCAGCCGACGTTTTCCTGCTCGCCTAACAGCATTTCTGCCGTTTTAAGCAACTGCTCTGCAGCCCAACCATGTGTGCCTATAACAATAGCAATGGTCACTTGCTACCTCCTTTATTATCGTTAACACCTCAACGTGCCAGATGTATTTTTGAATCGTCGTCCACAATCGAATCGATTCAGATAAGGGCTACAACCAAAAACCCCTGCGTTTCGCGATTTATTTTAGATATCGAAAAAATTATTTTATGTGATGAAGATCCGTAATTTAACTTTCGATTATCAGAAATTTCGAAAGGTAAAATATCCTTGTCACATTCGTTTGCAAAGGAAGGTAAATCTTTGCCAAATCAGAGGCGTCTCTGATATGTTTAACTCCCGTTTAACAACCATGGAGTATAGGGCAGTAGCCCGCAGTATGGATCGTCACCGACGTCATTTCAGCATCAGGCCTTTTAACGCCTGCCTTTCTGGCACTCTATGCCGCACCTTTCGTTTGCATTTTGTCGTTACGCCTGCATTATTTCTGGCGTCGAATAGCTATTCCTTAAGCAGGAGCTTGTCATGGAATTCTTAATGGACCCCTCAATTTGGGCGGGGCTACTCACGCTTGTTGTTCTCGAAATTGTGCTGGGTATCGATAACCTGGTCTTCATCGCCATTCTTGCTGACAAACTGCCGCCAAAACAACGCGATAAAGCGCGTTTGCTGGGGTTATCACTGGCGCTGATTATGCGTCTGGGGCTGCTGTCGCTGATTTCATGGATGGTCACGCTGACCAAACCGCTATTTACCGTCATGGATTTCTCCTTCTCCGGACGCGATCTGATTATGTTGTTCGGGGGGATATTCTTGCTGTTCAAAGCAACAACCGAACTGCATGAACGGCTGGAAAACCGCGATCATGATTCCGGCCACGGTAAAGGCTACGCCAGTTTCTGGGTGGTCGTCACACAGATTGTCATCCTTGACGCCGTCTTCTCGTTGGATGCGGTAATTACTGCAGTAGGGATGGTTAACCATCTGCCGGTGATGATGGCGGCGGTAGTGATTGCGATGGCGGTTATGTTGCTGGCATCGAAACCGCTGACGCGATTCGTTAACCAGCACCCCACGGTGGTGGTGCTCTGTCTGAGCTTCCTGTTAATGATTGGTCTGAGTCTGGTGGCAGAAGGTTTCGGTTTCCACATTCCGAAAGGTTACCTGTATGCCGCGATTGGCTTCTCGATCATTATCGAAGTGTTTAACCAGATTGCGCGTCGCAACTTTATTCGTCACCAGTCGACTTTGCCGCTGCGAGCGCGTACTGCCGATGCCATCCTGCGTTTGATGGGCGGGAAACGTCAGGCCAATGTTCAGCACGATGCCGATAACCCGATGCCGATCCCGGAAGGTGCATTTGCCGAAGAAGAACGGTACATGATTAACGGCGTACTGACGCTGGCGTCGCGTTCTCTGCGCGGGATCATGACGCCGCGCGGTGAAATAAGCTGGGTTGACGCTAATCTCGGGGTCGATGAAATCCGCGAGCAACTGCTCTCTTCACCGCACAGTCTGTTCCCGGTATGTCGCGGTGAACTGGATGAAATCATCGGTATCGTACGTGCTAAAGAACTGCTGGTGGCGCTGGAAGAGGGCGTTGATGTGGCGGCGATTGCTTCGGCGTCTCCGGCGATTATCGTCCCGGAAACCCTCGATCCGATCAACCTGCTGGGCGTGCTGCGTCGCGCTCGCGGGAGCTTTGTTATCGTGACCAACGAGTTTGGTGTGGTACAAGGCTTGGTCACGCCGCTGGATGTGCTGGAAGCCATTGCGGGTGAATTCCCGGACGCTGACGAAACGCCGGAAATCATTACCGATGGTAACGGCTGGCTGGTAAAAGGCGGTACAGATTTGCATGCCTTGCAGCAGGCGCTTGATGTTGAGCACCTTGCCGATGACGATGATATCGCGACGGTCGCGGGCCTCGTGATCTCGGCAAATGGTCACATTCCCCGTGTGGGCGATGTGATTGATGTAGGGCCACTGCATATCACCATCTTTGAAGCCAATGATTATCGTGTTGATCTGGTTCGCATTGTTAAAGAGCAACCGGCGCACGATGAAGATGAGTAAGCGTTAACGTAACGACATAATGGGCGTGATATGTCCATTATGCCGGGCGGGCGGCGGTTGGCTGCCCGCCAGCCATTTGGGAAAATCACGTAGCGGCATCGGCTGTGCGTACAAATACCCTTGCAAAATATGCACGCCATGACGGCGCAAATACTTCGCCTGTTCTTGCGTTTCCACGCCCTCCGCCACCAGTTCAATATTCAGTCTTTGCCCCAGCGCGATGATGATATCGGTCACCGTCGAGTTAACCGCGTCAGAACCTATAGCTGCGGTAAATGACTTATCAATTTTCAGCACGTCAGGACGTAATGTTTCAAGCCAGGAAAACGAGCTGTTGCCGGTGCCGAAGTCATCAATCGCCAGTTTGACGTTTTTACGATGCAGCTCGCGGGCAATCCGATAATCAACATCCAGTAAGGCATCGCGTTCGGTGATTTCGAGGATCAGTTGCTGAATCGGGTGAGCGCTAAACCAGTACTGATTGAGATCTTTTATCAGCACACCACGGCGAAAATGGCTGGGTGCGACGTTAATGCCAACATGAAACTGACTACTCATCGGGAAAACATGGTGCTGACGAATGGTTTCTGCCATCACATAGTGGGTCAGTGGCACAATTAAATGATGTTCTTCCGCGATAGGAATAAACACATCCGGTGAAATCCAGCCCTGACGCGGATTATTCCAGCGCAGCAAAATCTCTACACCAATACATTGCTGGCTGCGCGCATTAAGCAAAGGCTGACAGAACAATTCGAACTCATGTTGCGCCAGGCCCAGATTAATTTCGCGGGAAAAGCTCATCCGGTAAGCGGTCGCCAGCCAGGCGATATAGCCCACCAGTAAACTTAGCAGCACCGCCAGCGGTAATTGTGTTGGAAGATAGTGCCATGCCAGCGCCGTAGCCCCCGGACCATTTACGTTAATGGTAAAAGGAAAGCTTTGCGAAGAAACCTGATAGTTTTCATTGTCTTCAGGTTGCGGAAGGGAATCTACCAGCCCATTACCATAGAGCAAATGCCGTTTGTCCACCGTCAGGCTGGCGCTACTGATTTGCGGCAGTTGTGGCTCAAGGAGCATTGCCGTCAGTAAGTCGATGTTAATCATCTCTATGACCCCAGCATTGCTACTGCCCGCTGCAGGCGTCCATTGAATCAAAACCGGACTGCCTTTAATCAGGGCACGGTCGATCGTCAGGCGTAAAAGTGGTTGCGGTGCAGGAAGTTCAGCCAGAATGTCCACGACGGGCACATTGCGATAACCAAAAATGCTGGAGCAATAAAGTGTGCCGTCTTGCACCAGGCCAATGGATCGCACAGTTTGGAGTTTTGCCGCCTGTTTACGTAATGGCAAATGGGCGACAGAGCAGGGCAGACCAATCAGCGGAAGCAAGACTTTGCTACCTGCCTGTAGGGGAAGCAGTACTTTATCTAATTCCTCTACAGCGTGATTGGCGAATTGTACTACCCGTTGTTGATTTAAGTTACGCTGTGAAATAAATCGCACGCTCAGGGTCGAAGCGAGCGTAACGAGTGCGCAAATCGTACAAACAATCATTCGATTACGGCGATAGGTTTTAATGATCCGTTGTGCTTTTTGCATGCGGGCCACCCTGTAAGCGTATGGCGACAAACGCCTGACGCAACAGTGGAAGTGTAGTGGGGAATATTACAGCAGACGAGAAAGCGGGTATAAATTCGCCCATCCGTTGCAGATGGGCGAGTAAGAAGTATTAGTCACACTGGACTTTGATTGCCAGACCACCGCGTGAGGTTTCGCGGTATTTGGCGTTCATGTCCTTACCGGTTTCGTACATCGTTTCGATGACCTTATCCAGCGAGACGCGCGGTGCACTGGTGCGGCGCAGAGCCATCCGTGCGGCGTTAATCGCCTTCACAGAGGCAATGGCATTACGCTCAATGCACGGCACCTGAACCTGCCCTGCAACCGGGTCGCAGGTTAAACCAAGGTTGTGTTCCATGCCAATTTCCGCCGCCACGCAAACCTGTTCCGGGCTACCGCCCAGCAGTTCTGCAAGACCCGCAGCAGCCATTGAACAGGCAACACCCACTTCGCCCTGGCAACCAACTTCCGCACCGGAAATAGAGGCGTTCATTTTATACAATGCACCAATCGCGCCCGCTGCCATAAAGTAACGGGTATAGATGTCTGGGCTGACCGATTCAATAAAGTGGTCATAGTAAGCCAGCACTGCCGGAACGATACCGCAGGCACCGTTGGTTGGCGCAGTTACCACACGACCACCGGCGGCGTTTTCTTCGTTAACTGCCAGCGCAAACATGTTTACCCAGTCAATGACATTCATCGGATCGTTAGACAGTTTATCGCTGGAAACTAACATCCGGCGCAGGGCAGACGCACGACGTGGCACGCGCAGCGGGCCTGGCAGTACACCTTCGGTGTTCATCCCGCGATCGATACATGCCTGCATGGTTTGCCAGACATGCGCGAAATACTCGTCGATCTCTTTCTTGCTGTGCAGCGCCAGTTCGTTCTGCATAGCGAGACCAGACAGCGAATAGCCGGTTTCATTACAGTACGCGAGCAGTTCGGTGGCAGATTTGAACGGATACGGCACGCTCACTTCGTTGGCAGCATCCTGACCAAAGTGTTCTTCATCGACGATAAAACCGCCGCCGATGGAATAATAAGTTTTGCTGTAGACGACTTCATCGCCGTTATAGGCGTGGATTTGCATACCGTTTTCATGCAGCGGCAGGTTGCCGTTATGAAAACGCATCCCGTTGTCGCGCGGGAAATCCACTTCATGCCGTCCCTGTGCCAGCAGCAGACGTTCGCGCTCTTTTACGTCGCGAATAAAACCGGGAATACTGTCGATATCCACGGTGGCAGGTTCGTTACCTGCAAGACCCATAATAATGGCGATATCGGTGTGGTGGCCTTTACCCGTCAGCGACAGTGAACCATAAACGTCCACGGCAACGCGAGTAACGCTATCCAGTAAGCCTTTTTCGACCAGATCATCGACGAACTGTTTACCCGCCTTCATAGGCCCTACGGTATGGGAAGATGAGGGACCAATCCCCACCTTAAACATGTCGAATAGACTAATCACGATAATACTCCTGACAAGGTGACTGGACTTCCAGTAACGAACTAATAACAGCGCATAGTGTAAGAGGGAACGCGGCGACTGGCTTAACTATTCACATGAATTAAACTAATCAAAAACCGCGATTTAACTAATATTGCGATGATTGTCTCAAGTAGTGTTTTGTAGATGTAAAGATAAGTATAGTCAGGGGGTCACACCAATTTGCAGCGCCAGCTCACGAATTATGCCTGCGGTCATTCCCCATACAAAATACTGTTCGTACCAGGACAGCCATACCCGATGTGAATCGCCACGGCGGTAGATATCTAAAGGGTGATAACGACCCAGATGTAATGCCTGGGCGAGCGGCATTTCAAACACCGCCGAGACTTCATCTTCACTGGCGCGATACGGCAGATCGGGCGGGATAATGCCGACCACTGGGGTTACTTGATAGCCAGTTACGCTATCGACGGGCGGCAGCACGCCGATAACTTCAACGGCGGAAGGCGGTATAGCGACCTCTTCTTCAGCTTCGCGCAGCGCGGCGGCGATAACTGATGCGTCCGTGTCATCGACTGCACCTCCAGGGAATGCCACTTGTCCAGCGTGTTTACGCAGATGAATTGAACGCTGAGTCAGCAACAACCCCGGTTGCGGTCGACGGACGATGGGGATTAACACGGCAGCCTGACGATGATTTAGGGGTTCCCGGTTAATTTGCGGGCGCAAAAGTTGAAAGCGAGATAAAAAATCATCAAGCGTCAGGCTACGGTATTCCACGTCTTACTTCTCCAGTTGGCGTAATATCTTATTAACTTTATCAAAAGTTTCCTGATATTCCGCTTCTTCCTGGCTATCGGCGACAATTCCACCGCCCGCAGAGCAGTATATTTGTCCGTTAATGGCAGTCAGCGTGCGGATAGTAATGCTGGTATCCATGTTGCCGCAAAAGCTCAAATAGCCAATGCTGCCGCACCAGGCATTACGTCGCTGCGGTTCCAGTTCGTCGATAATTTCCATAGCCCGTACTTTCGGAGCCCCGGTTATTGAGCCACCAGGAAAAGCTGCGCGCAGCAGATCGCTGGCGTGTAACTGTTCTGGTAGTCGCGCCGTTATAGTGCTGACCAGATGATGCACGGCAGGGAAGGGTTCCACCACGAAGAGCTCTGGTACTTTTACCGAACCGGCTACGGCAACACGACCGATATCATTACGCATTAAATCGACAATCATCAGATTTTCGGCACGATCTTTCGCTGAGTTCGCCAGTTTTTCTGCTTGTTTGCTATCTTCCTGAGGATCGGGCAGGCGTGGTAGCGTGCCTTTAATCGGGCGAGTCTGGATTTCACTATTATCACAAAGAATAAACCGCTCTGGCGAAAGGCTTAAAATTGCACCCTGTTCAAGACGTAAAAAAGCGCTAAATGGCGCGCGGTTGGCCTGATTAAGCTGAAGGAATGCCTGCCATTCATCGCCAGAATAGGTCGCATGAAAACGCTGGGCGAGATTCACCTGATAGCAATCACCGCTGTGCAGATATTCCTGTACCTGGCGAAATTTTTCGCCGTACTGCTCGTGGGTCATATTGGATTGCCAGTCGGAAGTGAGCGTGAAATCTTCCTGCGGCGAGAATTGCTGGCTTTCCAGCCAGGCCCGACGGGCATTGACATCATTATGACTCAGCAAAGAAACTGTATGACGCTGGTGGTCGACAATGAGCGCCCAATCGTAGATACCCACTGCCATATCCGGCAGAACGATATCTTGTTCCGCAATTTCTGGCAGTGACTCAAAACGGCGGCCCAGATCGTAGCCAAACAACCCCAGTGCGCCGCCCTGAAATGGCAAATCTTCGTTATGCGTTGGGCGAATGTCTGCGCGATCCAGCACCTGCTGGAGCACCTGTAGCGGGTCATCAGTGGTCGTTGTGCGTTTTTCGCTTTCACTAACAACGGTTTCTTTACCTAAAGTGGTTAAAGTGCAAATCGGATCGGCGACCACAATATCAAAGCGGCTATACGGATGATCGGCATAGCCGGAGTGTAAAAGCATCGCCCACGGCAGGTGGCTTAAGCGGGAGAAATAAAATTCAGCGGCGTCCTGACGCCAGGGTAAAGTAATCACAGTGGGAGATAACGTCTTCATCAGTCCTGACTCTACTGGCTATGTGCCGGGTAGCATGAAATAATTAGCGCCAACAATTTAGCAGGAGTTAACAATGTTTGCAGGTTTACCTTCACTCATCCATGAACAGCAGCAAAAAGCTGTCGAGCGGATCCAGGAACTGATGGCACAAGGGATGAGTAGCGGCCAGGCAATCGCGCTGGTGGCAGAAGAGCTGCGTGCCAACCACTCCGGCGAGCTAATCGTGGCGCGTTTTGAGGATGAAGACGAGTAACACACTAATCCGTATCGATTTCGTTATAGAAGCCGATGATCATTTGATTGTGAGAAAAAGGACGCTTTTTATATGTGATTAAAAGCGTCCTGACCCATTTATGCTGATATAAATTTAACTCAGACCAGTGCTTTTAGTTCTTCCTGCATATATGTTGAAAAGTATTCAGGATTTTTAATCACAGAGCGTTCACCTGTCTCCATTTTTTTTGCCCATCCAACCATTTTTTCCGTGAACCCAGGGTTCCAGCCTTCCTGGTCAGCTCGCGCCGTAATATCAGCGGCACTCGCGGGTACTCCCAGTTCTTTTAAATATTTAAAGATTCCCTTCGCCGTGCTTTCATTCATCGAACTTGGTGTTGGCGCTGATACATCCATGGCACCAATGAAATCCAGGGCTTTATCTATTACAGCAGGCATATTCTTATCCTTAAAATTAACCATGTTATCGATAAGGCTATATATGACCTTAATTTGCATCTAATATCAAAGGGATTATAACGATATGGCACGAGTTAACCTGTTGACATTCAGGTGTTTTAAAGGTAGCAGCTCATGGTGTGTTATCCAGTAAGATGGAGAAAATTAACGGTCAGCCCGCACGCTATAACCAGATTGTTCAGCTAAGAAAGAAAACCAGAGTTGCTAATCAAAGGGCGAACACAACGGCATGGTTATGTTTATTTATATAGTTAGTTTTATAGATAAAATTGAAATTATAAATATAAATAATGAATTAGCAGAAGCATCAACAGTAATATCTTATTCTCTGGTCGATTTATGTAAAACCGACCAGTATTATCGATAAATTATCGTCTGACTTATTTTGCTTCGATAAAGCTTACACCGCAGCCACAATCTTAATTTCAACTTTATACTTCGGGTTCATCAAACCCGCTTGTACCGTGCAGCGCACCGGCGCATGACCCGCGACAACCCAGGCATCCCACGCTTTATTCATCGCCGCGAAGTCGTTTTTATCGGCCAGGAAAATGGTGGCATCCAGAATGCTCGATTTATTGCTGCCCTGTTTTTCCAGCACGGCGTCAATCTGTGCCAGCGTGTTGGCGGTTTGCTCAAAGGCATCGGCGTCGAGGTTTTCCGGTACACCAGTGTAGTAGAGCGTGTTGTTGTGGATTACTACATCAGACCAGCGGGCTTCAGCATCGATACGAACGATAGTCATCATTTTGTCCTCATTATACTTCCATTTTCGTGCTGCAAAGACTGCCACAATGTGAGGTTGCCGTCACCACTTCAACTGGCGAAAGCGCCCTCATCCTGACATAATCCCTGTTCAAATCAACAGGGGGTAGTGTGACGGACGATTTTGCACCAGACGGTCAGCTGGCGAAAGCGATACCAGGCTTTAAGCCGCGAGAACCACAGCGACAGATGGCGGTAGCCGTCACCCAGGCGATAGAAAAAGGCCAGCCGCTGGTGGTGGAAGCAGGAACCGGTACGGGCAAAACCTACGCTTACCTGGCTCCTGCGCTGCGGGCGAAAAAGAAAGTCATTATCTCGACCGGCTCAAAAGCGTTGCAGGATCAGCTCTACAGCCGCGATTTGCCAACAGTCTCAAAGGCATTGAAATATACGGGCAACGTGGCGCTGCTGAAAGGGCGCTCAAACTACCTCTGCCTCGAACGTCTCGAACAGCAGGCGCTGGCGGGGGGCGATCTGCCGGTACAAATCTTAAGCGATGTGATCCTGCTGCGCTCCTGGTCTAATCAAACAGTCGATGGTGATATCAGCACCTGCGTCAGCGTGGCGGAAGATTCACAGGCGTGGCCGCTGGTCACCAGCACCAACGACAACTGTCTTGGCAGCGACTGCCCGATGTATAAAGATTGCTTTGTGGTCAAAGCACGTAAAAAAGCGATGGACGCCGATGTGGTGGTGGTAAACCATCATCTCTTTCTGGCGGATATGGTGGTTAAAGAGAGTGGATTTGGCGAGTTGATCCCTGAAGCGGACGTCATGATCTTCGACGAAGCCCACCAGCTACCGGACATTGCCAGCCAGTATTTTGGTCAGTCACTCTCCAGTCGACAACTGCTCGACCTGGCAAAAGACATCACCATCGCCTACCGCACCGAATTAAAAGACACCCAGCAGTTACAAAAGTGCGCTGATCGTCTTGCCCAGAGTGCGCAGGATTTTCGTCTGCAACTCGGTGAGCCAGGTTATCGCGGTAACCTGCGTGAGCTGTTAGCTAATCCGCAAATTCAGCGGGCATTTTTACTGCTCGATGACACCTTGGAACTTTGTTATGATGTGGCGAAACTGTCACTGGGGCGTTCCGCCTTGCTGGATGCGGCATTTGAGCGCGCCACGTTGTATCGCACACGGCTGAAGCGGCTAAAAGAGATCAATCAGCCGGGCTACAGCTACTGGTACGAATGCACTTCGCGCCATTTTACTCTGGCTCTCACGCCGCTCAGCGTGGCGGATAAATTCAAAGAGTTAATGGCGCAAAAGCCCGGTAGCTGGATCTTCACCTCAGCAACGCTGTCGGTGAACGACGATCTGCATCATTTCACCTCGCGGCTTGGGATAGAACAGGCGGAGTCGTTGCTATTGCCAAGCCCGTTTGATTACAGCCGCCAGGCGTTACTCTGTGTGCCGCGCAATCTGCCGCAAACCAACCAGCCAGGTTCTGCTCGCCAGTTAGCGGCAATGCTGCGACCGATCATCGAAGCTAACAACGGTCGTTGTTTTATGCTTTGTACCTCGCACGCCATGATGCGCGATCTGGCCGAGCAGTTCCGCGCTACCATGACGCTTCCCGTTTTGTTGCAGGGGGAAACCAGTAAAGGCCAACTGTTGCAGCAGTTTGTCAGTGCCGGTAATGCGCTTCTTGTGGCAACCAGTAGTTTCTGGGAAGGGGTGGACGTGCGTGGCGATACATTGTCATTGGTAATTATCGACAAATTGCCGTTTACCTCGCCGGATGATCCACTGTTAAAAGCGCGCATGGAAGATTGTCGTTTGCGCGGTGGCGACCCGTTCGATGAAGTGCAACTACCAGATGCCGTCATTACTCTCAAACAGGGGGTAGGTCGACTGATTCGCGACGCCGACGATCGTGGCGTGCTGGTGATTTGTGACTATCGGCTGGTGATGCGTCCTTACGGCGCGACGTTTCTCGCCAGTCTGCCGCCCGCGCCACGCACCCGTGACATTGCCCGTGCGGTTCGTTTCCTTGCGATACCATCCTCCAGGTAATTTGTTACGGAGTATGGTATGATGCGCGCCTTTTTATTGATCTAAGCACGAAGACCCATGCGAATTCTGGCTATCGATACCGCGACAGAGGCCTGCTCTGTCGCCCTGTGGAACGACGGTACTGTCAACGCTCATTTTGAGCTTTGCCCTCGTGAACATACTCAACGAATCTTACCGATGGTGCAGGATATCCTGACCACCAGCGGAACTTCCCTGACTGATATTAACGCTCTGGCTTACGGGCGCGGCCCCGGTAGCTTTACCGGCGTGCGCATTGGTATTGGCATCGCGCAAGGGCTGGCGCTTGGCGCGGAATTACCGATGATTGGCGTCTCCACGCTAATGACGATGGCGCAAGGGGCGTGGCGCAAAAACGGCGCAACACGCGTGCTGTCAGCCATTGATGCGCGAATGGGCGAAGTTTACTGGGCCGAATATCAGCGTGATGAAAACGGTATCTGGCACGGTGAAGAAACCGAAGCCGTACTCAAACCCGAACTCGTTCATGAACGAATGCAACAGCTTTCCGGCGAATGGGTGACGGTAGGGACGGGCTGGCAAGCCTGGCCGGATCTCGGTAAAGAGAGCGGGCTGGTTTTGCGCGATGGCGAAGTGTTACTCCCCGCTGCAGAAGATATGCTGCCGATTGCTTGTCAGATGTTTGCCGAGGGTAAAACGGTGGCGGTGGAACATGCCGAGCCGGTTTATTTGCGTAACAACGTCGCATGGAAGAAACTTCCGGGCAAAGAATGAATCTTAAGAGTATGCCCTGAGAAAAAAAGGAGTCGCATCATGGCGGTTCAAAAGAATGTTATCAAAGGCATACTGGCAGGTACGTTTGCGCTAATGCTGAGCGGTTGTGTCACTGTGCCGGACGCCATTAAAGGCAGCAGTACCACGCCGCAACAAGATTTAGTTCGGGTGATGAGTGCGCCGCAGCTGTACGTTGGTCAGGAGGCACGCTTTGGTGGCAAAGTGGTTGCGGTACAAAACCAGCAAGGGAAAACCCGCCTGGAAATTGCTACCGTACCGCTGGACAGCGGAGCTAGGCCGACGCTGGGAGAACCTTCTCGCGGTCGCATTTATGCCGATGTGAACGGTTTTCTGGACCCGGTGGATTTCCGTGGACAACTGGTTACGGTAGTCGGGCCAATCACCGGTGCGGTTGACGGCAAAATCGGCAATACGCCCTATAAATTTATGGTGATGCAAGTAACGGGTTACAAACGTTGGCATTTAACCCAGCAGGTGATTATGCCGCCTCAGCCGATTGATCCATGGTTTTATGGCGGTCGTGGCTGGCCCTATGGCTACGGCGGATGGGGCTGGTATAATCCCGGCCCCGCGAGAGTACAAACAGTTGTAACCGAATAATTGCTTGTTTTTAAAGAATGCAGAAACAGCGGCTGGTCCGCTGTTTCTGCATTCTTACGGTAAAGATAAAAATAAATAGTGACGCGCTTCGCAACCTTTTCGTTGGGTAATTATCAAGCTGGTATGATGAGTTAATATTATGTTAACGGCGTGTATATCATTTGGGGTTGCGATGACGACGAACACGCATTTTAGAGGTGAAGAATTGAAGAAGGTTTGGCTTAACCGTTATCCCGCGGACGTTCCGACGGAGATCAACCCTGACCGTTATCAATCTCTGGTAGATATGTTTGAGCAGTCGGTCGCGCGCTACGCCGATCAGCCTGCGTTTGTGAATATGGGGGAGGTGATGACCTTCCGCAAGCTGGAAGAACGCAGTCGCGCGTTTGCCGCTTATTTGCAACAAGGGTTGGGGCTGAAGAAAGGCGATCGCGTTGCGTTGATGATGCCTAACTTATTGCAATATCCGGTGGCGCTATTTGGCATTTTGCGTGCCGGGATAATCGTCGTAAACGTTAACCCGTTGTATACCCCGCGTGAGCTTGAGCATCAGCTTAACGATAGCGGCGCATCGGCGATTGTTATCGTGTCTAACTTTGCCCACACTCTGGAAAAAGTGGTTGATAAAACCGCCGTTCAGCACGTAATTCTGACCCGTATGGGCGATCAGCTATCTACGGCAAAAGGCACGGTAGTCAATTTCGTTGTTAAATACATCAAGCGCTTGGTGCCGAAATACCATCTGCCAGATGCCATTTCATTTCGTAGCGCACTGCATAACGGCTACCGGATGCAGTACGTCAAACCCGAACTGGTGCCGGAAGATTTAGCCTTCCTGCAATACACCGGCGGCACCACAGGTGTGGCGAAAGGCGCGATGCTGACTCACCGCAATATGCTGGCGAACCTGGAACAGGTCAACGCCACCTATGGGCCGTTGCTGCATCCAGGTAAAGAACTGGTAGTAACGGCACTGCCGCTGTATCACATTTTTGCCCTGACCATTAACTGCCTGCTGTTTATCGAACTGGGTGGGCAGAACCTGCTTATCACTAACCCGCGTGATATTCCAGGGTTGGTAAAAGAGTTAGCGAAATATCCGTTTACCGCTATCACTGGCGTTAACACCTTGTTCAATGCGTTGCTGAACAATAAAGAGTTCCAGCAGCTGGATTTCTCCAGTCTGCATCTTTCCGCAGGCGGTGGGATGCCTGTTCAGCAAGTGGTGGCAGAACGCTGGGTGAAACTGACCGGACAGTATCTGCTGGAAGGTTATGGCCTGACCGAGTGCGCGCCGCTGGTGAGCGTTAACCCGTATGATATTGATTATCATAGCGGTAGCATCGGTTTGCCGGTGCCATCGACGGAAGCCAAACTGGTGGATGACGACGACAACGAAGTACCACCGGGTCAACCGGGTGAGCTTTGTGTCAAAGGACCGCAGGTGATGCTGGGTTACTGGCAGCGTCCGGATGCTACAGATGAGATCATCAAAAATGGCTGGTTACACACCGGCGACATCGCGGTGATGGATGAAGAAGGATTCCTGCGCATTGTCGATCGTAAAAAAGACATGATTTTGGTTTCCGGTTTTAACGTTTATCCCAACGAGATTGAAGATGTCGTCATGCAGCATCCTGGCGTACAGGAAGTCGCGGCTGTTGGCGTACCTTCCGGCTCCAGTGGTGAAGCGGTGAAAATCTTCGTAGTGAAAAAAGATCCATCGCTTACCGAAGAGTCACTGGTGACTTTTTGCCGCCGTCAGCTCACGGGATACAAAGTACCGAAGCTGGTGGAGTTTCGTGATGAGTTACCGAAATCTAACGTCGGAAAAATTTTGCGACGAGAATTACGTGACGAAGCGCGCGGCAAAGTGGACAATAAAGCCTGAGCGTTAAGTCAGTCGTCAGACGCCGGTTAATCCGGCGTTTTTTTTGACGCCCACTAAAGAGAAAACAATTTGAATTACCAAATGATTACCACGGACGATGCGCTGGCTTCTTTGTGTGAAGCCGTCCGTGTCTTTCCGGCGATAGCCCTGGATACTGAATTTGTTCGTACGCGCACTTATTACCCGCAGCTGGGGTTGATTCAACTTTTCGATGGCGAGCATCTGGCGCTAATTGATCCTCTCGGGATCACCGACTGGTCACCGCTGAAAGCGATCCTGCGCGATCCGTCCATCACAAAATTTCTCCATGCAGGCAGTGAAGATCTGGAAGTGTTCCTCAATGTCTTTGGCGAATTACCACAACCCTTGATTGACACGCAAATCCTTGCTGCCTTCTGCGGACGCCCGATGTCATGGGGTTTCGCTTCCATGGTGGAAGAGTATTCCGGCGTTACGCTGGACAAGAGTGAATCGCGCACCGACTGGCTGGCCAGACCGCTGACCGAACGTCAGTGTGAATACGCAGCGGCGGATGTCTGGTATCTGTTACCGATCACCGCCAAGCTTATGGTAGAAACGGAGGCCTCCGGCTGGCTACCTGCGGCGCTGGATGAATGCCGCCTGATGCAAATGCGTCGTCAGGAAGTCGTTGCGCCGGAAGATGCCTGGCGTGATATCACCAATGCCTGGCAGTTACGCACACGCCAACTGGCCTGTCTGCAACTGTTAGCCGACTGGCGACTGCGCAAGGCGCGAGAGCGTGATCTGGCGGTGAACTTTGTCGTGCGTGAAGAGCATTTGTGGTCGGTCGCGCGTTATATGCCGGGAAGTTTAGGCGAACTGGACAGCCTGGGTTTATCCGGTAGCGAAATCCGCTTTCACGGTAAAACGCTGCTGGCGCTGGTGGAAAAAGCGCAGACATTGCCGGAAGATGCCTTACCGCAGCCGATGCTTAACCTGATGGACATGCCTGGTTATCGTAAAGCGTTTAAAGCGATTAAGTCGCTGATTACTGACGTGAGCGAAACGCATAAGATCAGCGCCGAATTGCTGGCATCGCGTCGGCAAATCAACCAACTGCTGAACTGGCACTGGAAACTGAAACCGCAGAACAATTTGCCGGAGCTGATTTCCGGCTGGCGTGGTGAGCTGATGGCGGAAGCATTACACAATTTATTGCAGGAATATCCGCAGTAAAATCTTCCGAAGCCGGACTGGGCGCGCTCAGCGCCACATCCGGCTTTGGCAAACTACAAATCCAACACCAGGCGTTTACCCTTCGCACGCGAACAACAGATCAACATACTTTGCTGGCTGGCACGCTCTTCATCGCTAAAATACTGATCCCGATGGTCAGCTTCACCTTCCAGTATTGCCGTTTCGCAGGTTCCGCATACCCCTTCACGACATAAACATTCCACTTTCGCGGCTTTATTATTTTCAATAACCTGCAAAATAGTCATCTCTTCCGGCACCACAAACTCTTTTCCGGAACGGGCAAGCACCAGGGTAAATGCATCGCCGGTTTTGTCTTCGATAGCAAATTGCTCAAAGTGCAGTGTATCGGCGGCGATGTCCAGACGCGCAGCTTCACTTCTTACCGCTTCAATTAGCGCCTCGGGGCCACAGGTATAAACGTGTGTGCCAGGTTCGATATCCGCCAATAATCGCGCTAATTCCAGTCGTGTTCCGGTTGATGAATGATGCAAATGGACTTTCTCAGCCTGCGGATGCTGGACTAGCTCAGCACGAAATGCGCAACTTTCTGGATTTCGCGAGCAGTAATGTAGCTGCCAGTCGATGTCGCTGTGTTGCAACTCTGCCATGTGCGACAGGAAAGGGGTGATACCAATACCGCCCACGATAAACAGATGCTTTCTGGCTGAGGGAATTAGCGCAAACAGGTTATTAGGCGTTGAGATCGTTAACCGATCGCCCACTTTTACCTGCTGATGCAAAAAGCGGGAACCGCCGCGCGAGTTTTCTTCCAGTCGAACGGCAATCTGATAACTAGAGGTGTTATGCGGTGAACTCAGTAGTGAATACGCATTGCTGTACTGGTTATCACCATCGCTCATCTGCACTAGGATGTGACTTCCTCCGGTGAACGCAGGCAGCGGTTTGCCATCGGTTGCCACCAGCGTGAAGCGTTTCACCTGTTCGGTAAGGGGTTCAACCTGGCTCACCTGTACTTCAAACATTTGATAGTCTGACATTGCTGTACTCCATCAAAAATCAGCCCAGCGGCGGAAAATACCGCCGCCGATGTCATTAGTCCTTAAACACCTGCGCCAGCAGATTATGGAAATGGGCGATACCATGTTCGGAAATGCCACTACCGCTACTGTCGGCCATGATGCGCCCCTGACCACGATAGCCACGCGATTTCAGCCCTTTCTGTACGCTTTCAACCAGACGTAAATCTTCCGGATGGAACACATCGCGATACCACTCAATCAGCGATTTTTGCTCGTCGGTTAACTCTTCATTGGTGAAGTAAATATCGTAGTTTTGCAGGGTAGTTTCAGAATCCACCGGGAATTCATAAATGACCGTCATCATCCCTTTGATCGGGGTGACGTTCAGCATCGTGCACGGCCACAGCCAGAAACCGTGGAATGCCGCATCCGTACCCTCTTCAAATTTAAACGACTGTTCGGACGGTTTGGCGAAACCGTATTGCAGCGTCCAGTTACCGTGCATGGTGTGCCAGTAACGATCAACCTGTACGGAGTCGGAGAAACCTAGATGCGCCGGACCACAGTGATAGCACTCGAGATAGTTATCGACAATGTTCTTCCAGTTGGCAGGCGTGCGGGTGGTAAAGCGGGCCGCTAGTTTCAGATTGTGGACTTCCGGGCAGGCTTCCAGCACTTTCGCGCCCAGACCGGTGTATTGATTCACTTGAAGTACGAAAAAAAACCGGGAGGACATTGGATTATTCGGGTTCTGATGGGATTAGATTTGGTGGGGCTTGCAAGCCTGTAGCGCAAATTTTAGTCGTTAATCAATGAAACGCGAAAGATAGTAAAAAATTGCTTTTGTTTCATTGAAAATACGAAAAACAAAAACACTGCAAATCATTTCAATAACAGCTTCAAAAAACGTTCAAAACCGATAACAACCAGGCTGTAACCAAATGACTCATATCACAAATCAGCTCATGCCGTTTAGGTATGTTACATGTGTGATTATGTGAGGTGAAGTATGTTTTAGCTGGTTCATGGTTGTTATACGGCTTTTTTTACATCTTGTGGTTCTTGTGAAGGAGCTACAAGACCTTCCTGTTCATAAATACCATACTTTGACAAAATCTTTTTACGAGTATCTGTTGGTAATGATTCAAGCATTTTGGCTGTTTGTAAGGTTTGCTGCGAAATACCTTGCAAATCAGCCTGGATGGAATCATCGGAAGAAAAAATCTCAGGCATAAGAGCTTCAAATCCTTTCTTTCTGAACAACTCAATCGCAGAATGCAGTTCCTTGTCCTCTAACAATTCGACAATTGCGATCAGTTTAGTTTTCAATGTGCTGCGGTCAGGTTGAGAATTTTTATTCTCTTGATTATTTTTATGCTCAACCATTGGCATGCTCTGACTTTGGATAAACCACTCTATTGGACGCCCTGTTGCGTAGGCTATTTGTGCTAATCGATCTAAAGACGGGTATGTCTTGCCAGACAGGTAGTTTCTGATAACCCCATCAGAAAGTCCGCACTTAGCTGCAAACGCCCGGCTTGATTCTCCATTCATTGCCTCTTCAAGGCGTTCCTTGAAACGCATTATTTCCGGGGGCATAAAAATGCGCTCTGCATTTTTGCTTTCTTTTTCACCTGTCATGCCCAATCTCTCTGTTATATAAAGAATTTTACAGAATTCTTTGATTTGCACTGGTTAAAATAAAAATGCGCATAGCTTTTGAATTGAGCATTTTTCTGCGCTATCGTTTTTCCCGATAGCGGTAGCCGGTATCAGTTACCGAAAACGTTAAGAGAGTAAGGATCGCAGAATGTCAGCAAAAAACCAAGACTGGCACGCAGAGCAGATAAAGGCTGCTGTTCGTATGAAGGGGAAGACACTATCTCAATTATCCAGAGAGGTGAGGTAGCCTGAGTTTAACGGACACTCCTTCCTGAAATAGAATGGCATCAGAAGGAGCTAATAATGAGCAGAAAA
>NZ_JBDYCV010000069.1:0-21410 GCF_040495915.1 Shigella sp. FJ200513
GGTGGAGCTGCATGACAAGGTCATCGGGCATTATCTGAACATAAAACACTATCAGTAAGTTGGAGTCATTACCCTTTGTTGCAGCCCAACCAACTATTGTCCCACAATTACAGCAACAAGTTACGGGTCTTACGAGTAGCTTAAACTCACAAGAAAAGAAAGAACTGACGCACAAGTTAGAATCTATTTTCAATAATACCCAAGTGCAAATTGCTGTATTAATTGTTTCCACAACCAAAGATGAGACAATTGAACAATATGCTACAAGAGTTTTTGACAATTGGCGTTTAGGAGATGCCAAACGTAATGATGGGATACTGATCGTTGTTGCCTAGTCGGATCGCACTGTCCGCATCCAGGTAGGTTATGGGCTGGAAGAAAAGGTAACCGATGCTCTGGCTGGAGATATCATCCGTAGCAACATGATACCCGCATTTAAACAACAAAAATTAGCTAAGGGATTAGAGTTAGCTATAATCGCTTTGAATAACCAACTCACTTCACAACACCAATATCCGGCTAATCCTTCAGAAAGTGAATCAACGTCTTCCACTGATCATTATTACTTTGCTATTTTTTGGGTATTTGCAGTGATGTTCTTCCCTTTCTGGTTTTTTCATCAAGGCAGTAATTTTTGTCGCGCATGTAAAAGTGGAGTCTGTATTTCAGCAATCCATCTTTTAGATTTATTCCTGTTCTCCGATAAAACTTTTTCCATTGCTGTATTTTCCTTCTTTTTTACTTTCACCATATTTATGGTCTTTACCTGTTTATGTGTACTTCAGAAAAGAGCATCTGGTAGAAGTTATCATTCAGACAACAGCGGTTCCGCTGGAGGCTCAAGTGGCGGCGCATCCGGCCGCTGGTAACTCCACCATAAAAAATGCCAGCCCGAAGGCTGGCATTATCAAATCAGATAAAGTCAGACTTATGCCTGGCCTTTGATCTCTTTACGACCGTTGTACGGTGCTTTTTCGCCCAGAGCTTCTTCGATACGAATCAGCTGGTTGTATTTAGCAACACGGTCAGAACGGCTCATAGAACCAGTTTTGATCTGGCCTGCAGCAGTACCAACAGCCAGATCAGCGATGGTAGCATCTTCAGTTTCACCAGAACGGTGAGAGATAACTGCAGTGTAGCCAGCATCTTTCGCCATCTTGATTGCAGCCAGAGTTTCGGTCAGAGAACCGATCTGGTTGAATTTGATCAGGATGGAGTTAGCGATACCTTTTTCGATACCTTCTTTCAGGATCTTGGTGTTGGTTACGAACAGGTCGTCACCAACCAGCTGGATTTTGTCGCCCAGAACTTTGGTCTGGTATGCGAAACCGTCCCAGTCAGATTCGTCCAGACCGTCTTCGATAGAAACGATCGGGTACTGTTTGGTCAGTTCTTCCAGGAAGTGAGTGAATTCTTCAGAGGTGAACGCTTTGTTGCCTTCGCCAGCCAGAACGTATTTACCATCTTTGTAGAATTCAGAAGCTGCGCAGTCCATCGCCAGAGTGATGTCTTTGCCCAGTTCATAACCAGCAGCTTTAACAGCTTCAGCGATAACAGCCAGAGCTTCAGCGTTGGAACCCAGGTTCGGCGCATAGCCACCTTCGTCACCAACAGCAGTGTTCATGCCTTTCGCTTTCAGAACTTTTGCCAGGTGATGGAAAACTTCAGAACCCATGCGGATGGCTTCTTTCACAGTTTTCGCGCCAACCGGCTGAATCATGAATTCCTGGATATCAACGTTGTTGTCAGCGTGCTCACCACCGTTGATGATGTTCATCATCGGAACCGGCATGGAGTATTTGCCCGGAGTGCCGTTCAGTTCAGCGATGTGCTCGTACAGCGGCATACCTTTAGCAGCTGCAGCAGCTTTGGCGTTAGCCAGAGATACAGCCAGGATTGCGTTCGCGCCGAATTTGGATTTGTTTTCGGTGCCGTCCAGGTCGATCATGATCTTGTCAATGCCAGCCTGATCTTTAGCATCTTTGCCAATCAGCGCCTGAGCGATCGGGCCGTTTACCGCAGCAACAGCTTTGGTTACGCCTTTACCCAGGAAACGGGATTTGTCGCCATCGCGCAGTTCCAGAGCTTCACGGGAACCAGTAGAAGCACCTGACGGAGCAGCTGCCATACCGACGAAACCACCCTCCAGATGTACTTCGGCTTCAACAGTCGGGTTACCACGGGAGTCGATGATTTCACGACCGATGATTTTTACGATTTTGGACATTAGGTTTTCCTCAAGTCACTAGTTAAACTGAAACTCCAGACAAACAACGCGTACCCAAGGTACGCGTTGCCGTTCTAACTTTTTTACTTACTTCGCCTGACGTTTCTGGAACTCGCTGGCGGCTTTCACAAAGCCTGCAAACAGCGGGTGACCATCACGTGGAGTAGAAGTAAACTCCGGATGGAACTGGCAAGCCACGAACCACGGGTGATTCGGAACTTCGATGATCTCGACCAACTGATCATCCCCGGAACGGCCCGCAACGCGCAGACCTGCATCTTCAATCTGTTTCAACAGCATGTTGTTGACTTCGTAACGGTGACGATGACGCTCAACAATTGTCGGCGCATTGTATAGCTGGCGAACCAGGCTATCGTCAACCAACTGGCACTGCTGTGCGCCGAGACGCATGGTACCGCCGAGATCGCTCTTCTCGCTACGAACTTCAACGTTGCCGTTTTCATCGCGCCACTCGGTAATCAGCGCCACAACCGGGTACTTACAGTCTGGCACAAATTCTGTAGAGTTGGCGTTCTCCATGTTGGCAACATGGCGAGCGTAATCAATTAACGCCACCTGCATACCCAGGCAAATGCCCAGATAAGGAATATTGTTCTCACGCGCAAAACGCGCGGTCGTAATCATGCCTTCTACGCCACGATAGCCGAAACCGCCAGGTACGAGGATTGCGTCCAGACCTTTAAGGATTTCAACGCCGCGCGTTTCAACATCTTGTGAATCGATCAGTTTGATGTTGACGCTGACACGATTCTTCAGCCCACCGTGTTTCAGTGCTTCGATCACTGATTTATAAGCATCCGGCAGTTCAATGTACTTGCCGACCATACCGATGGTGACTTCACTTACCGGATTCGCTTCTTCGAAGATAACCTGTTCCCATTCGGACAGATTTGCTTCCGGGCAGTTTAAGCTGAATCGTTTACAAATATAATCGTCCAGCCCCTGAGATTTCAACAGGCCCGGAATTTTATAGATGGAATCGACGTCTTTCAGAGAAATAACCGCTTTTTCCGGAACATTACAGAACAATGCAATCTTCGCACGTTCGTTCGCCGGTACAGCGCGATCTGAACGACAAATCAGGATGTCAGGCTGGATACCGATGGAGAGCAGCTCTTTTACAGAGTGCTGAGTCGGTTTGGTTTTGACTTCACCAGACGCTGCCATGTACGGCACCAGCGTCAGGTGCATAAACAGAGTGTGCTCACGGCCAATTTCAACAGCCATCTGGCGAATAGCTTCGAGGAACGGCAAGGATTCGATATCACCTACTGTACCGCCGATTTCTACCAGTACTACGTCATGACCTTCGCCACCTTCCAGCACGCGCTCTTTGATTGCGTTAGTGATGTGCGGAATAACCTGCACGGTTGCGCCGAGGTAGTCACCGCGGCGTTCTTTACGCAGAACGTCAGAGTAGATACGACCCGTGGTGAAGTTGTTGCGGCGGCTCATTTTGGTACGAATGAAACGCTCGTAGTGCCCCAGGTCCAAGTCGGTTTCAGCGCCGTCTTCAGTAACGAACACTTCCCCGTGTTGGATTGGGCTCATAGTACCTGGATCGACGTTGATGTAAGGATCCAGTTTCATGATGGTCACATTGAGGCCACGGGCTTCAAGAATGGCTGCGAGGGAGGCTGCGGCAATGCCTTTACCCAGAGAGGATACGACCCCGCCGGTCACAAAAATATAGTTCGTTGTCATGCTGAACCTGAGAAGTTAGGTTGAAAAGACGATGGAATAACCAAGACGGGAAAGCAGTATACCCGAACATGACCTGTGCCACAAACTTTCATTATCCCTCCTCTTCGCCAGCGCACTATTGAAATCAGGAGTGAGAAAATAGCCCCTTTGGGGTAAATGTTTTTGACGCAAATCAAGCGCTTGTCATTTAAAAAATGACACAAATGGCGCTTGACCGCGTAATTCCCTTAGAGATCAATTTCCTGCCGTTTTACCTGTTGCCAGACTTCTTCCATTGTTTCGAGGTCAACACCTGTCATTTCCAGTCCACGCGCGGCAACAATACGCTCCACTTCGCGAAAACGACGCTCGAATTTTTCGTTCACTTTTTGCAATGCGATTTCTGCTTTCGTCCCTAAATGGCGAGCCAGATTAACCGTGGCAAACAGCAGGTCCCCCATTTCCTCCTCCAGTTTAGCCTGGTCGACAACAGCCTGCCGCGCCTCGTACATCACCTCGTCGATCTCTTCGTAGACTTTATCAACCACCGGGCCAAGCGTCGTCCAGTCGAAGCCAACGTTGGCGCAACGTTTCTGGATTTTTTGCGCCCGCATTAAAGCCGGTAAACTACGAGGAATATCGTCCAGCGCCGAATGCTGCGCTTTCTGCGCGCGCTCTTCGGTTTTGATTTGCTCCCAACGGGCAAGCACTTCACTACTGTTTTCGGCAGAACTATCAGCAAAAACATGCGGATGGCGACGCTCTAATTTATCGCTAATAGCAGCGCAAATATCATTAAAGTCAAAGCGCCCTTCTTCCTGAGCCATTTGCGCGTAAAACACCACCTGGAATAGCAGATCGCCCAGTTCACCGCGAAGATCGTCAAAATCTTCACGGGCGATGGCGTCCAGCACTTCGTAGGTTTCTTCAAGGGTGTAAGGCGCAATGGTGGCAAATGTCTGCTCTTTATCCCACGGGCAGCCGTTTTCCGGATCGCGCAGGCGCTGCATAATAGTGAGCAAACGGTCGATTTGATTCATTGAATTGTCCTGAAAATTGCGGGTCTGTCAGGTGTAATACCTTCGAGTAAAAGATATCGCTGGATACGGCTGACGCCATATCCAGCTATGTAAGACTAACTCCCGTGCAACCGACGCGCGTCGATAACATCCGGCACCTGGTTGAGTTTACCCAGCACGCGCCCCAGCACTTGCAGGTTGTAAATCTCAATGGTCATGTCGATGGTCGCCAGTTGCTGTTTGGTGTCGCTACGGCTGGCAACGCCAAGCACGTTCACCTTCTCGTTGGCGAGAATGGTCGTGATATCACGTAACAACCCACTACGATCATTAGCCACCACGCGGACCACCAGCGAATATCCGGCGGAGTAGCTCTCACCCCATACCGCGTCAACAATGCGTTCTGGCGCATGGGAGCGCAGTTCCGCCAGTTGTTCGCAATCGGCGCGGTGTACTGAAATACCGCGTCCCTGGGTAATGAAGCCGACAATCTCATCTCCAGGAATCGGCTGGCAGCAGCGCGCGATGTGGTGCATCAGGTTACCAACACCTTCAACCACCACACGACCGTTATCTTTACTGCGGTTTTGCGGTGTGTAGCTTTTTTGCTGAAGCTGTTTCAGCGCGGCGGCGTCCTGCTCTTCGGCACTCGGCTTATTAAATTGCGATTGCAGGAAGTTCACCATCTGATTGAGACGGATATCCCCGCCACCAATCGCCGCCAGCAACTCGTCGACATCATTGAAGTTGTAACGCGGCAGCAGATGTTTTTCTGCTTCTTTCAGGCTGATCCCCAGATGTTCCAGCTCGTCGTCAAGGATTTGCCGCCCAGCCAGAATGTTTTTGTCACGGTCCTGTTTACGGAACCAGGCGTGAATTTTCGAACGCCCACGGCTGGTTGTGACGTAACCGAGGTTTGGGTTTAACCAGTCACGGCTGGGGTTCGGCTGTTTCTGGGTGATAATTTCAATCTGGTCGCCCATTTGCAGCTGGTAGGTGAACGGCACAATGCGCCCGCCAATTTTTGCCCCGATGCAGCGGTGTCCGACATCACTGTGGATGTGGTAAGCGAAGTCCAGCGGCGTTGATCCCGCAGGCAAATCAACGACATCACCTTTCGGCGTAAAGACATACACCCGGTCGTCAAACACCTGACTACGTACTTCGTCGAGCATTTCGCCGGAATCAGCCATCTCTTCCTGCCACGCAATCAGTTTACGCAGCCAGGCAATCCGGTCTTCATGTCCCGAACGTGCGCCGCCAGCTGCCGCGCCCTCTTTATATTTCCAGTGCGCAGCAACACCCAACTCCGCATCTTCATGCATCTGTTTGGTGCGGATTTGGATCTCAACGGTTTTTCCACCCGGCCCCAGAACCACGGTATGAATAGACTGATAACCGTTTGGTTTCGGGTTAGCGACGTAATCGTCAAACTCATCCGGCAGGTGGCGATAGTGAGTGTGCACTATCCCCAGTGCGGCATAACAATCCTGTAAACGCTCGGCGACAATACGTACCGCACGCACATCAAACAGCTCATCGAAGGCGAGGTTCTTTTTCTGCATTTTGCGCCAGATGCTGTAGATGTGTTTCGGACGACCATACACTTCAGCTTTAACGCCTTCAGCTTTCATCTCAGCGCGCAGATGGCCGACAAACTCTTCGATATAGTGTTCGCGGTCGAGACGGCGTTCATGCAGCAGTTTTGCGATGCGTTTGTATTCGGTCGGGTGGAGATAACGGAAGCAGTAATCTTCCAGCTCCCATTTCAGTTGCCCAATCCCAAGACGGTTCGCCAACGGCGCGTAGATATTGGTGCACTCTTTTGCCGCCAGTACACGTTCATCTTCCGGCGCATCTTTTACTTCGCGCAGATGAGCAATACGCTCCGCCAGTTTGATGACTACGCAGCGAAAATCATCGACCATCGCCAATAACATCCGGCGAACGTTATCGACCTGTTCGGAGGAAACAGAATCAGTGTGCGTCGCTTTCAGCTGGCGGATCGCCGCCATATCACGCACGCCGTGAATAAGGTTAACAACCGACTTACCGACGCTCTCACGCAGCACATCTTCGCTGACTACGTTGGCATCAGCCAGAGGGAACAGCAGCGCCGCCCGCAGCGTGTCAATGTCCATACTTAATGTCGAGAGGATCTCCACCATCTCAACACCACGCCACAATAACAGACTGGCATCCGGATGCCCCTGCGTCTGTTGCAGACAATACGCCCAGGTTTCGGCTAAGCACTCACACGACTTCTGGCTGGTAATACCCAGACTTGCGATCCATTTTTCCGGATCAAATTCACCAGCCTTATTGATATGTGCACTTCTTACCGCAACCATCGTCCTCTCCTTTAGGGACCAGACCTGCCGAAATCGGCAAATCGTAACTATTTAACGCGCGAGAAAAGTACCATCGATTCCAGATGTCCCGTGTGTGGGAACATATCCAGCATCGCCAGTCGCGCAATGGTATATCCTGCTTTTAATAACGCTTCGCTATCCCGAGCCAGCGTTGCAGGGTTACAGGATACATAAACTATACGAATAGGTTCCAGTTTTATAATTTGCTGCATAACACCTGCGGCACCTGCTCGCGCCGGGTCCAGCAACACTTTATCGAAGCCGTTTTTCGCCCACGGCTGCTTTGTGACATCTTCTTCAAGATTTTCGTGATAAAACGTCACATTCTGTAAGCCATTAAGACGCGCATTCTGCTGGCCTTTTTCCACCAGCGCAGGAACACCTTCTACACCGACCACACTGGCAGCTTGTGTCGCCAATGGCAGTGTAAAGTTGCCCATACCGCAGAACAGATCCAGTACGCGATCTTCAGGTTGCACATCCAGCCATTCCAACGCACGCGCTACCATTTTTTGGTTCACACCCGCATTGACCTGAATAAAATCGCGCGGGCTAAAAGTTAAGCGCAACCCGTTTGAGTCATACCAGGGCATCTCACCAGAGACGGTTTCGAGTATCTCACTATCGGGGGCGAGATACAGATCCAGGCCTTCAGAATGCGAAAAGCGTTCCAGTTTTTCGCGATCTGCCGAACTTAGCGGTGCGGTATGGCGCAAAATCATCAGCGTGCCGCTGGTTGCCTGTACCAGTTCAACATGACCAAGATGGCGCATAGCTTGTAAGCTGCCCAGACATGCCCTGACTTTGGGCAGCAATGCTTCAAGTTGGGGCGCTAAAATGGGGCATTGTTTGACGTCGACAATGTCACTGGAGCCCGCTTTGCGAAACCCCATCTGAAGTTGCTGTGTTTTCGGTAAGTAGTTCAGACTTAAACGCGCGCGGCGGCGATAGCCCCAGGGAACATCGGCGATCACTTCAGAGACATCGTGTTTCATTAATCGGGCGAGTGCCGCACTTTTGCTTCGCTGCTGTAAATCCACGCTGGCGTGTTGTTGCTGACAGCCGCCGCATACGCCAAAATGAGGACAGCGTGGCGTTTCGCGTTCCGGGCTATCGCTTAACCGGCGTACGACTTTAGCGCGGGCATACTGTTTTTTATCTTCAGTAACAGCAACTTCCGCGTTTTCCTGCGGCAATAATCCGGGGATAAATAACGTTTTGCCGTTATGTCGCGCCACGCCCTGACCAAAAGAGTCGAGGTCGTTGACTGAAACGGTTATGATCTGACGCGTCGTCGTGCGTCGTTTTGCAGAGTAGAATTGCGCCATTGGCGAGACTTTCTCAATTTAACAGTGTGACCTTAATTGTCCCATAACGGAACTCCATGACCAACTACAGCCTGCGCGCACGCATGATGATTCTGATCCTGGCACCGACCGTCCTTATTGGTTTATTGCTGAGTATCTTTTTCGTCGTGCATCGCTATAACGACTTGCAGCGTCAACTGGAAGATGCCGGTGCTAGCATTATTGAGCCGCTTGCAGTTTCTACTGAATATGGCATGAGCCTGCAAAATCGCGAATCTATCGGTCAGTTAATAAGCGTACTGCATCGTCGCCATTCCGATATTGTTCGCGCGATTTCGGTTTATGATGAAAATAACCGACTCTTTGTCACCTCCAATTTTCATCTTGATCCCTCATCAATGCAGCTCGGCAGCAACGTGCCGTTTCCTCGCCAGCTCACTGTCACTCGTGACGGCGATATTATGATCCTCCGCACGCCGATTATTTCTGAGAGTTACTCCCCCGACGAATCGCCCAGTAGCGATGCCAAAAATAGTCAAAATATGTTGGGATATATTGCGCTTGAGCTGGATCTTAAATCGGTTCGCTTGCAGCAATATAAAGAGATCTTTATTTCCTGCGTGATGATGCTGTTTTGTATCGGTATTGCGCTTATTTTTGGCTGGCGCTTAATGCGCGATGTAACCGGTCCGATTCGCAACATGGTGAATACCGTCGACCGCATCCGTCGCGGGCAACTCGACAGCCGGGTGGAAGGATTTATGCTCGGCGAGCTGGATATGCTGAAAAACGGTATCAACTCGATGGCAATGTCGCTGGCTGCTTATCACGAAGAGATGCAGCACAATATCGACCAGGCGACGTCCGATCTGCGTGAAACGCTGGAGCAGATGGAAATTCAGAACGTTGAGTTGGATCTGGCGAAAAAGCGCGCCCAGGAAGCGGCGCGTATTAAATCCGAGTTTCTGGCAAATATGTCACACGAGCTGCGTACACCACTGAATGGTGTTATTGGCTTTACCCGCCTGACGCTGAAAACAGAATTAACACCAACGCAGCGCGATCACCTGAATACGATTGAACGTTCGGCAAATAATTTGCTGGCAATTATTAATGATGTTCTCGACTTCTCGAAACTGGAAGCAGGTAAGCTGATTCTGGAAAGTATTCCATTCCCACTACGCAGCACGCTGGATGAAGTCGTTACTCTGCTGGCACATTCTTCTCACGATAAAGGGTTGGAACTGACGCTCAATATTAAAAGCGACGTGCCTGATAACGTGATCGGCGACCCACTGCGATTACAGCAAATCATCACTAACCTGGTGGGGAATGCAATTAAATTCACCGAGAATGGCAACATTGATATTCTGGTAGAAAAACGTGCGCTGAGTAATACCAAAGTGCAGATTGAAGTGCAGATTCGGGATACCGGCATTGGTATTCCTGAACGCGATCAATCGCGCTTATTCCAGGCCTTCCGACAGGCTGATGCCAGTATTTCCCGCCGTCATGGTGGCACCGGGCTGGGGCTGGTGATTACACAAAAACTGGTTAATGAAATGGGCGGCGATATTTCGTTCCATAGCCAGCCGAATCGCGGTTCAACTTTCTGGTTCCACATTAATCTCGATCTGAACCCGAACATTATTATCGAAGGGCCATCCATCCAGTGCCTCGCAGGTAAGCGCCTGGCCTATGTCGAACCAAACTCCGCAGCAGCGCAATGCACGCTGGATATTTTAAGTGAAACGCCGCTGGAAGTGGTTTATAGCCCAACGTTCTCCGCGCTGCCTCCCGCGCATTACGACATGATGTTGTTAGGCATCGCGGTGACCTTCCGCGAGCCGCTAACAATGCAACATGAGCGATTAGCGAAAGCGGTATCGATGACCGATTTCCTGATGCTGGCACTTCCTTGCCATGCACAAGTTAATGCTGAAAAACTCAAGCAAGATGGTATCGGCGCGTGTCTGCTGAAACCATTAACACCTACGCGCCTGTTGCCTGCCCTGACGGAATTTTGTCATCACAAACAAAACACGCTTTTGCCTGTAACCGATGAAAGTAAGCTGGCAATGACAGTCATGGCGGTTGATGACAACCCCGCTAACCTGAAACTTATCGGCGCATTGCTGGAAGATATGGTGCAACATGTGGAACTTTGCGATAGCGGGCATCAGGCAGTTGAACGGGCGAAACAGATGCCGTTCGATTTGATCTTAATGGATATTCAAATGCCGGACATGGATGGCATTCGGGCCTGCGAACTCATCCACCAACTCCCGCATCAGCGACAAACGCCGGTTATCGCGGTAACGGCGCATGCAATGGCCGGGCAAAAAGAGAAGCTGCTTGGCGCAGGGATGAGCGATTATCTGGCGAAACCGATTGAAGAAGAGCGATTGCATAATTTGTTGTTGCGCTACAAGCCTGGCAGCGGTATTTCGTCTCGCGTCGTGACGCCCGAAGTCAACGAAATTGTGGTGAACCCGAATGCGACCCTCGACTGGCAACTGGCACTACGCCAGGCAGCAGGAAAAACCGATTTAGCGCGCGATATGCTGCAAATGTTACTCGATTTCCTGCCTGAAGTTCGCAACAAAGTTGAGGAACAGCTGGCTGGAGAAAACCCGGAAGGCCTGGTTGATTTGATTCATAAACTGCATGGCAGTTGCGGCTATAGCGGCGTACCACGTATGAAGAATCTCTGCCAGCTGATCGAACAACAGCTACGTAGCGGTACTAAAGAAGAAGATTTGGAGCCGGAGCTGCTGGAACTGTTGGACGAGATGGATAATGTCGCGCGCGAAGCCAGCAAAATTCTCGGGTAACGGACGTCTTGTCGAGTAGCAATCGGCTTTTTATGACGCTGGTTTCAGATTGGTGACAAAGTGCCTGTGTTTATGCCGGATGCGGCGTTAACGCCTTATCCGGCCTACAAAACCAATTAAATTCAATGAATTAAAAAATGATGTAGACCTGATACATAGCACAACAGGCTATTTTGCGTTTAGCATCAGTCTCAAACCGGCTCCAGATAGAGCCGGTTTTGGTTTTCTGTCTTAACGCACCATGCACGGGCGCTTGTTATCGAACGTCCAGCCAGGAATCAGATACTGCATTCCCATCGCATCGTCACGCGCGCCAAGCCCGTGTTTCTGATACAGCTCATGGGCTTTCATCACTTGATCCATATCGATTTCTACACCCAGCCCCGGTTTTTCTGGCACCTGTACCAGCCCGCCTTTGATCTCAAACGGTTCTTTGGTCAGGCGCTGATTACCTTCCTGCCAGATCCAGTGCGTATCAATAGCAGTAATTTTACCCGGTGCAGCGGCGGCAACATGGGTAAACATCGCCAGGGAAATATCGAAGTGGTTGTTTGAGTGTGAACCCCAGGTCAGGCCAAATTCATGGCACATTTGC
This sequence comes from Shigella sp. FJ200513, assembly GCF_040495915.1. Lineage (NCBI taxonomy): Bacteria > Pseudomonadati > Pseudomonadota > Gammaproteobacteria > Enterobacterales > Enterobacteriaceae > Shigella > Shigella sp. FJ200513. The sequence continues at coordinate 12,059 of NZ_JBDYCV010000069.1, forward strand.
GCCACACGTACCGAACCTTGCATAGTCCAGAAATGCGGATCCGCCAGCGGGATATCAACGGATTGTAACGAGAGCGTATGGCCCATCTGCCGCCAGTCGGTGGCGATCATATTGGTTGCAGTCGGCAGGCCAGTCGCGCGACGGAACTCTGCCATCACTTCACGCCCGGAGAAACCTTGCTCCGCACCACACGGATCTTCTGCATAAGCCAGCGAACCTTTCAGGTATTTACCAATTTTAATTGCTTCGTTCAGCGACCAGGCACCGTTAGGATCGAGCGTAATACGCGCCTGCGGGAAGCGTTGCGCCAGTGCCACAATAGACTCGGCTTCTTCTTCCCCGGCCAGTACACCGCCTTTCAGTTTGAAATCGTTGAAGCCATATTTTTCATACGCCGCTTCCGCCAGGCGCACCACCGCATCCGGCGTCATCGCTTCTTCATGACGCAGGCGATACCAGTCGCATGAGTCATCCGGCTGGCTTTGATACGGCAGAGGTGTGGCTTTGCGATTACCGACGAAGAACAGATAACCGAGCATTTCGACTTCGCTACGCTGTTGACCATCGCCCAGCAGCGATGCCACGTTTACCCCCAGATGCTGCCCCAGCAGATCCAGCATTGCCGCTTCTATCCCGGTAACTACATGAATAGTGGTACGCAAATCAAATGTCTGCAAACCGCGCCCACTAGCATCACGATCGGCAAAAGTATTACGCACCAGCGTCAGAACGTTTTTGTATTCACCCAGCGTTTTACCTACCACCAGCGGAATCGCATCTTCCAGCGTTTTACGGATTTTCTCGCCGCCGGGAATTTCCCCTACGCCAGTGTGACCGGAATTATCTTTGATAATCACAATATTACGCGTGAAGAACGGTGCGTGTGCACCACTCAGATTCATCAGCATACTGTCATGACCCGCCACCGGGATGACCTGCATTTCAGTAACAACAGGCGTCGTAAATTGAGAACTCATATTTATGTCCTTTTTCAGAATCAATGACGGCCGAAAACGGGACGTTTACGGTCAAAGGTCCAGCCGGGGATCAGGTACTGCATCGGACCTGCGTCGTTACGCGCACCGCAAGGCAGACGTTTATAGGCCTCATGTGCCTTTTGTACCTGTTCCCAGTCCAGTTCCACGCCCAGACCGGGCGCATCAGGAACGGCAATTTTTCCGTTTTTAATCTCCAGCGGATTTTTGGTCAGGCGACAATCGCCCTCCTGCCAAATCCAGTGGGTATCGATAGCGGTAGGATTACCCGGTGCCGCCGCGCCCACATGGGTAAATATCGCCAGAGAGATATCGAAATGGTTGTTGGAATGGCAGCCCCAGGTCAGCCCCCAGTCGTCGCAAAGCTGCGCCACGCGGACTGCACCGGAAAGCGTCCAGAAGTGCGGATCGGCAAGTGGAATATCTACCGCATTGAGCATCACCGCATGACCCATTTCGCGCCAGTTGGTGGCGATCATGTTAGTCGCGACGGGCAAGCCGGTCGCCCGTCGAAACTCCGCCATCACTTCACGTCCGGAGAAGCCCTGTTCTGCGCCGCATGGATCTTCGGCATAGGTAAGAACATCATTCAGCCCTTTGCATAAAGAAATGGCTTCATCAAGCAGCCATGCACCGTTGGGATCAACGGTAATCCGCGCATCCGGGAAGCTTTTCTTCAATGCACGAACAGTGTCGATTTCTTGCTCGCCAGGTAACACCCCGCCCTTAAGTTTGAAATCTTTAAAGCCATAGCGATCCTGTGAGGCTTCCGCCAGACGCACAACGGCTTCGCTGTTCATCGCTTTCTGATGGCGCAACTGATACCACTCATGGTTGCCCGGCGTATTTTCCAGATAAGGAAGATCGGTTTTGGTCCGATCACCTATATAAAACAGATAACCGAGGACGGTAATAGTCTCGCGTTGCTTGCCTGGCCCCAACAGTTCGCAGACCGGAACATTCAGCGCCTTACCTAGCAGGTCAAGCAAGGCGGCTTCCAGCGCCGCCACGGCATTAACGCGCAATTCAAAAGTCCAGGCACCTTTGCCAAAGGTATCAAAATCGGCTGCCTGATTACCTTTATGTACCTGCTGAACCACTTTATTCAGGCGCGCAACTTCCTGGCCCAGAACCATCGGAATAGCATCGACCAGTGTTTGATAAATCACCTCTCCGCCCGGCGCTTCACCAATGCCGGTATGCCCGGCGTTATCGGTGAGTACCACGATATTGCGGGTGAAGTATGCGTTATGCGCACCACCAATATTGAGCAACATGCTGTCATGTCCGGCGACCGGAATGACTTTCATATCAGTAATAACAGGACTGGATTGTGTCGCCATCTTATTGCCCCGCGACAGGTTTCAGCTCGATACGCTTGATATCGCCCACCAGCACCAGGTAGCTCAGTACCGCGATTAGGGCATGAACACCAACATAAATCAGCGCCCCATTAAACGAGCCAGTCGTGCCAACGATATAACCAATTGCGATTGGCGTGACGATGCCAGAAATGTTACCGAACATGTTGAACAGGCCACCGGAAAGACCGCTGATCTCTTTTGGCGCGGTATCTGCCATTACTGCCCAACCCAGCGCCCCGATGCCCTTACCGAAGAAGGCCAGCGCCATAAAGCCGATGATCATCCACTCAACGTTGACGTAGTTGCAGAACACCATCACCATCGACAGCAACATGCCCATTACGATCGGTGTTTTACGCGCAATGTTCAGCGATCCCGTGCGGCGCATCAGCCAGTCGGAAATAATTCCACCCAGCACACCGCCGATAAAACCGCAAACCGCCGGAACGGAAGCCACAAAGCCCGCTTTCAGAATCGACATCCCACGCGCCTGCACCAGATAAACCGGAAACCAGGTAATGAAAAAGTAAGTCAGGGCGTTGATACAGTACTGACCGATATAAACGCCGATCATCATCCGTGACCCGAGCAGCTGTTTGATCTGCCCCCACTTCACGCTGAACGGCACTTTAACTTTGGTGCTTTGCTGATCCATATTGATCAGCGCGCCACCCGCGGCGATATACTCCAGCTCTTTCTGATTTACCCCCGGATGTTGATTTGGCTCGTGGATGACTTTCAACCAGATAAAGCTGATGACAATGCCCAGACCGCCCATAAAGAAGAAGACGTGTGACCAGCCCACTTCATGCGTCAGCCAGCCCATAATCGGCGCGAAGATCACCGTTGCGAAGTATTGAGCGGAGTTAAAAATCGACACCGCCGTTCCCCTTTCCTGCACCGGAAACCAGGCCGCAACAATGCGACTGTTGCCGGGGAAAGATGGCGCTTCAGCAAGCCCGACCAGGAAGCGCAGAGTAAACAGGGCAACGATAATGCCGAATCCACTAAAGATATCGACGAAGCCTTGCAGCAAGGTAAACATCGACCAGATAAAGATCGACCAGAAGTAGACGCGTTTTGAACCAAAACGATCCAGCAACCAACCACCAGGGATCTGCCCGATAACATAAGCCCATGAGAAGGCAGAGAACACATAGCCCATTCCCACGGGATCAAGGCCGATATCTTTGGCCATTTCCGAACCGGCAATAGAAAGCGTAGCGCGGTCGCCGTAGTTGAAGGATGTGACGATAAACAACATCACCACTATCCAGTAACGAGCATTCGTGCGTTTTTCCACACTGCTCGCAGCCTGACTTAAAGAACTCATTGTTGCACTCCTGAAAATTCGCGTTAGCCACGCTCACTCTGGACTGCGACATCGCCAGGAAATCAGAGGTGACGTAGGGTGTTTTTTGCCGTTTTTATAGGTCGTTCGCCGAATACGGCGCGTGTTTATATCTGGCAATAGCAGTATAAAAAGCGCGCCATAGCGGCTCACCGTGCAACAACACAACATTAATGCGTTCAATGAGGCCCGATTTTGGCATTAGCCCTGGACGGTGGAATCCACTTCACGGAAATGAAAACAAGAACAAGAAAGGAAGGGTAAAAACGAAGAAATAAAGAAGAGTATGAAATGGATCGCTTGACTCTAGGCAAACGCCAGTAAAAATCCGCGCTATGAAGCAGTTTTTACTGGCATTTGCCTGAAAAGATTCGATTCAGCACCGCTAAAACGACATTTACCGCTCGCTGACATATCAGGACAACAGCGTGCCCCACTGTTCGACCCACGGATTTGATTCCGTTTCCGGTTCCGGGTTCTCACTGGCGTCAATCAACAGCATTTCGCCAACCCGCTGAGCGCTCTGTTCCTGCAACAAGGCATCGAACTGTTTGCCGCCATTGCAAAAATTTACATAACTGCTGTCGCCGAGCGCAATCACGCCATAACGCAGATTCGGCTGGAAGCCCAGACTATCTTTGATTCCCTGAAAGAGCGGCACAATGCTATCAGGAAGGTCGCCCTGCCCGGTCGTGGACGTAACCACCAGAACATACTTATCCTGATAGGGCAGCCAGTCGCTTAATTCAGGATCTTCAAATACCGTTGCTTTGTGGCCCTGTGCGGTCAGAATTGCTTCTGCTTCTTCCGCCACTAACAGCGAATTTCCGTACATGGTGCCGACAAAAATACCAATTTCCGCCATACCGTTTTCTCCCTGGATTAGGAACTTATCTCTCCATCCTGACCCGATGGCGCACTGAACTCAACCCTTTCATTTTCAGGAAGCAGACCGCGCCAGCCAAATTGTGATAACGCCTGCATCCAGGTGTCGTCCAGGCCCGCGTGAATAGTCAGCGGCTCGCCAGTAAAAGGATGCGTCAATGACAACTGACTGGCATGTAGCATTAACCGCTGGAGGCCAAAATGCTCAGCACCGCTGCGATTCTGGCGTAAATCGCCATGTTTGCTATCGCCAATAATCGGATGACGCAAATGGGCAAGATGTCGTCGAAGCTGATGTTTGCGTCCGGTTTTCGGCTCCAGTTCCACCAGGCCGTAGCGCGTGGTCGGGTAACGTCCGGTCGCTACCGGCATTTCTACGGTCGCCAGACCGCGATAATGCGTCACTGCTGGCTGCGGGCCTTTATCTTCGCGGGCAAATTTATCAGCGATTTTGTCCAGTTCTTCCACCAGTGGATAATCCAACACCGCTTCTTCCATCAACCAGCCGCGCACAATCGCATGGTAACGTTTCTGGATTTGGTGCTGTTCAAACTGTTGTGCCAGCAGCCGTCCGGCCTCGCTGGATAATCCCATCAACAACACACCAGAAGTGGGTCGGTCCAGACGATGAGCAGTAAAAACATGCTGTCCTATCTGGTCACGCACGGTTTGCATGACCACTACTTTCTCGTCGCGATCCAGCCAGCTACGGTGAACCAGCCAGCCGGAGGGTTTATTTACCGCAACCAGCCATTCATCCTGATAGAGTATTTCCAGCATTAGCTCGCATCATCCGCAAAAAGAGCATCCAGTTTTTCCAACTCAGCCAGAATAAGCGCGCGTTGCGGATGGTCCGTCGCCAGCGCCATTTCATAATAGGGTGCAACAGCAAAAGCGCCCGGTAACGGCTGGTTGTTATTTAACAAATCGTGCATTCGCGGGATCAGCCCCCACTGCAACCACTCCAGTGGTTCCATGGTGTCCATAAAGAACGGTTGGGTACTATTAAATTGATGCGGCTGGGGTTCATCGTTTCGCCAGTGCTGATGTTCACGCAGTAACGCTTCAAGCGCCTGCAACTGGAGACGAACGCGGTCATGAGTGGTCATAAAGCAACCTCAATAAGAAAAACTGCCGCGAAGGATAGCAGGAATAAAAAAAGGGAGCACTGTATTCACAGTGCTCCCGGTTCGTTTCGCAGCATTCCAGCTACTTTTGTTGCTCCCTGCTCATCCTTGACAACTTTTCCTCTGGCCTTGCGGCCAATCGTTCATCCTGAACTATTGCTTCCTGCTCACACCACCCCGATGTGATACTTCATCCTGAAGTGTCCCTGGCCTTCCTGACCCACCGAATCATCCTGACCGGTTCTCATTCTCCATCCTGGAGGTGTCCTTTAACGCGTCCTGCGTCATCCTCTTCGCTTCATCCAGAAGCCTTTCCCTGAAACACCATCCTGGTGTGTCCTGCAGAAGTGTCATCATCCTGATGTTCACTTCGTTGTCTGACTCCCTGTCGACGAAGATAGAATCGTCTTTTTCGCGAAGTCTTACAAGGCGCTTACAGACAATGCCTTAAGGAAAATTTCATATGAAAGTTAAGAATTAACAATCAACATTTTGATTTTAAATGAAAATAACGATTCTTATCTTTTTAAGTATTCGCTTATTTCCTGGCGATCTCCTACAGAGTCTGTAAGAGATCTCTCACAACCAGATGGGGTATTTGGATTACAGAAGAGGCTTAAGTTGATTAAGGAATTCCGCAAGATTTGAGGCTAAATTCGTCCGTTTACGTGTTCCCAGCGTCTCTTTGCACACTTCACCGGAGAGATTACACACCGAGATGACCTCTAACTCTTCTTCCAGCGTCGCGATAAATAGCGTGGGCGGCAGTTTTAGCCTTTTCTGAGTCACCAGATGACCAATCAGATTTTCCTGCACCCGACGGAAGTCGTCTTCACTCCAGGTTTGCAGCAATGTCAGTTTGATATCGCCAAACTGCGCGTGCATATCCCCGGCAAACTGAGTCGTATAAAAGGTATGAATTGTGGGTTGTATCACAATATCAAAAGCGCGTTCAACCGCGTTTACATTTTGTTCCCCGGTAAACGGCTGGGGTTGCCAGTATACGGCATCTTCGGTAGTTGAAATAATGCACGGTGAAGGAACACCGTACAATTCCTCACTTAACGGCCAGCTTTTATGCTCTTCATGCCACGCATCGCAGTAGCGTGCAGTAAAATCTTTCAGGGCTTGTGCGGTCAAATCGTCCACTAATTTCTCTCTTCACTTAAACCAGATACACTTGTCGTTTAGTTTATCTGGTTTATGACGGTGAAACATGTCTTCTTATGCAAACCATCAGGCACTTGCGGGCCTGACTCTTGGAAAATCAACCGATTACCGGGATACCTATGACGCCAGCCTACTGCAAGGCGTTCCACGCAGCCTGAATCGCGACCCGCTGGGTCTGAAAGCGGATAACCTGCCTTTTCACGGTACGGATATCTGGACGCTGTATGAACTTTCCTGGCTGAATGCGAAAGGTTTGCCGCAGGTCGCTGTCGGTCATGTTGAACTTGATTACACCAGCGTAAATCTGATTGAGTCGAAGAGTTTTAAGCTCTATCTCAACAGTTTTAACCAGACGCGTTTTAATAACTGGGATGAGGTGCGCCAGACGCTGGAGCGCGACTTAAGCACTTGCGCTCAGGGTAAGATTAGCGTGGCGTTATATCGTCTTGATGAACTGGAAGGCCAGCCGATAGGTCATTTCAATGGCACTTGCATTGATGACAAGGATATCACTATCGATAACTATGAATTCACTACTGACTATCTGGAGAATGCCACCAGCGGTGAAAAAGTAGTGGAAGAGACGCTCGTCAGCCACCTGCTGAAATCAAACTGCCTGATCACCCATCAACCAGATTGGGGTTCGATCCAAATTCAGTATCGTGGACGCCAAATTGACAGAGAAAAACTGCTGCGTTACCTGGTCTCATTCCGTCATCACAACGAGTTCCACGAACAGTGCGTGGAACGCATCTTTAATGACCTGTTACGCTTCTGCCAGCCAGAGAAATTGAGCGTTTACGCACGTTATACCCGTCGTGGCGGTCTGGACATTAACCCGTGGCGCAGTAATAGCGATTTTGTCCCATCGACCACAAGACTGGTTCGGCAATAAATTTTTTCTCAATTTTGCGTGCTGGATTCACGCAGAAGGTTGTGAAAGGTCATCAGGCAGGGCTATTGTAATCAAAGGGAATGACGATATTCGTCCCATAAGGAGTTTTTCTTGATTACACATATTAGCCCGCTTGGCTCCATGGATATGTTGTCGCAGCTGGAAGTGGATATGCTTAAACGCACCGCCAGCAGCGACCTCTATCAACTGTTTCGCAACTGTTCACTTGCCGTACTGAACTCCGGTAGTTTGACCGATAACAGCAAAGAATTGCTGTCTCGTTTTGAAAATTTCGATATTAACGTCCTGCGCCGTGAACGCGGCGTAAAGCTGGAACTGATTAATCCCCCGGAAGAGGCTTTTGTCGATGGGCGAATTATTCGCGCTTTGCAGGCCAACTTGTTCGCGGTTCTGCGAGACATTCTCTTCGTTTACGGGCAAATCCATCATACCGTTCGTTTTCCCAACCTGAATCTCGACAACTCCGTCCACATCACTAACCTGGTCTTTTCCATCTTGCGTAACGCTCGCGCGCTGCATGTGGGTGAAGCGCCAAATATGGTGGTCTGCTGGGGCGGTCACTCAATTAACGAAAACGAGTATTTGTATGCCCGTCGCGTCGGGAACCAGCTGGGCCTGCGTGAGCTGAATATCTGCACCGGCTGTGGTCCAGGAGCGATGGAAGCGCCGATGAAAGGTGCTGCGGTCGGACACGCGCAGCAGCGTTACAAAGACAGTCGTTTTATTGGTATGACAGAGCCGTCGATTATCGCCGCTGAACCGCCTAACCCACTGGTCAACGAATTGATCATCATGCCGGATATCGAAAAACGTCTGGAAGCGTTTGTCCGTATCGCTCACGGCATCATTATCTTCCCTGGCGGTGTGGGTACGGCAGAAGAGTTGCTGTATTTGCTGGGAATTTTAATGAACCCGGCCAACAAAGATCAGGTTTTACCATTGATCCTCACCGGCCCGAAAGAGAGCGCCGACTACTTCCGCGTACTGGACGAGTTTGTCGTACATACGCTGGGCGAAAACGCGCGCCGCCATTACCGCATCATCATTGATGACGCCGCTGAAGTCGCTCGTCAGATGAAAAAATCGATGCCGCTGGTGAAAGAAAATCGCCGTGATACAGGCGATGCCTACAGCTTTAACTGGTCAATGCGCATTGCGCCAGATTTGCAAATGCCGTTTGAGCCGTCTCACGAGAATATGGCTAATCTGAAGCTTTACCCGGATCAACCTGTTGAAGTGCTGGCTGCCGACCTGCGCCGTGCGTTCTCCGGTATTGTGGCGGGTAACGTAAAAGAAGTCGGTATTCGCGCCATTGAAGAGTTTGGTCCTTACAAAATCAACGGCGATAAAGAGATTATGCGTCGTATGGACGACCTGCTACAGGGTTTTGTTGCCCAGCATCGTATGAAGTTGCCAGGCTCAGCCTACATCCCTTGCTACGAAATCTGCACGTAATCTCCCCTCCCCCGGTGTAATGCCGATCAGTTAAGGATCAGTTGACCGATCCAGTGGCTGTGTAAGAATCCGGAAACGCTCACTTGTTT
>NZ_JBDYCV010000070.1:0-20953 GCF_040495915.1 Shigella sp. FJ200513
TGGAAATGGAAGCCACGCAAGCACCTTAAAATCACCATCATACACTAAATCAGTAAGTTGGCAGCATTACCCAATTTCTGGTGTAATAACGGATTTCAGGGCATCGGTTAATATTGCCCCCGGCGCAATGCTATTCACCCGAATATTTTTTTCACCCAGGTCAAATGCCATATTTCTGACCAGATGACTGGCCGCAGCTTTAGATGATGCATAGGAAGTCATGTTTATATTTTTATTTTCTGCCGCCATAGAAGTGATGGTCAGAATAACGCCACCTCCATTTTTTTCCATTTCTGGCGCAACAAGTTGTGACAGATGGAAAAAAGAAAACACATTCAGTTCATAAGCACGGCGAAAATCTGCCATTGGCATATCAAACGGTTTAGGACCACCGCCACCGGCGTTGTTAACCAGGATATCAACTTTACCCAGATTACTGACGGCAAAGTCTGCCAGTGCAGAGAGTTCCTGTTCGGAAGTAATATCACAACGCCAGGCAAATGCCTGACCATCCAGTTGTTGAATTTCGTCTACAACATGGTTAGCTGCGTCGGCGTTAATATCACTGACCACCACAGATGCGCCAGCTGTCGCGAATGTAATGGCGATTTCTTTACCAATACCTGCACCCGCACCTGTGATGATGGCGCATTTTCCGTCGAGTCTCAGGTTGTCAGAATTAAACACATAAACCTCCTGTGAACTTCAGTAAAAATAAAAGGCACCGCCTGTGTGCCACATTTTTTATCATTAACCTTGAGGAAAGGACACTACCAAGTATAGCAGATAAAGAGAGGATTATTTCGCCGCAATGAGCCGGGCGGGAATAATAAGATTGCGTGAATGCGTCTCTTCATGGGTGATTTTTTGCATCATGCGATCCGCAAGTGTGATACCAAGTTCCCGCGCTGGCGTGCTGGCCCAGGTAACAGGTATATCATCAAGTGTGGTTGGTGTCGCATCGGTAAATGCCGCCAGCGAAACCTGTTGCTCAAAGTAACGATCGACTCCGCTTTCCCCGCTTTGCCGCCCTGCTTTCAGCAAACCAAACCATGCCCCCATCGCAATAGTTTCGTTATAGCAAACCACGGCACTGATGGTCGGGTTATGACGTAAAAGCGCCGTGATAGCTTCCGCGGCTTGCTTCTGGCTGGAAGTGCACTCCAACACCCAATCGCTGTGAAACGGCAGGCCAAATTTTAGTAGAGTTGCACAATAGCCCCCCACCCGTTCTGCACGGGTTAATGAGGAACTTTGCCCTCCCAGCCAGGCGATCCGCTGATGCCCATTGCGAATGAGATGCTCCGTCAACAACTGTGCAGCCTGCATGTTGTCCGGGCGAACCGTATCAACATCATCAAGATAACTGGTACGGGAAGCGAAAATCACCGGGATAGCTTTTTCTTCTGCCATCCGCCGCAGGTCATCGCTGCTTCCTGCAGCCCCGGCAATTACCACACCATCGACACCCTGATTCAGTAACAGTGAAAACCGCTGTGCCAGCTGCTCGCCGTCTTTACCGCCGTGAAGCAAAAAAACCATCCGTCCCTGTGCTTCCAGAGCTTCCGTCAATCCGGCCGTCAATTCGGCGTAAAACGGCGCAGATAAATCACGGACGATCAAACCAATGACGCCGCTTTGCCCGCCGCGCAGCGCCGACGCCTGGCGATTGCGCACAAATCCCAGCTCTTCAATGGCGGCGTTAACGCGTTCTCCTGTGGCGGTAGAGATTCGCCCTTTGCCATTAAGCACCAGCGAAACGGTACTTACCGACACGCCCGCAGCCAGCGCAACATCATGAATGGTTATTTTTTTGGCGGTAGCCATGCAGATGACCTACTCCCTGATTATGTGACAGATAAAACGTTTTACCTTTTATTTATCTTATACCCGCTATTATCGTTGCGTAATGTGATTTATGACTCACTAAAATTTGATAAAACGTTTTATCTTCTCGCGCAATTTACTGAATCCAGATTGTTCTCTACGAGGAGTCGTTTTATGACGGCGAAAACAGCACCGAAAGTCACGCTGTGGGAGTTCTTCCAGCAGTTAGGCAAAACCTTCATGTTACCCGTGGCATTATTGTCGTTCTGCGGCATTATGCTCGGCATTGGTAGTTCTCTTAGCAGCCATGATGTCATAACCCTGATCCCGGTCCTGGGCAACCCCGTGTTGCAGGCTATCTTTACCAGGATGAGTAAGATTGGCTCGTTTGCTTTTAGTTTCCTGCCTGTCATGTTCTGTATCGCCATCCCGCTGGGCCTGGCACGCGAAAATAAAGGCGTAGCGGCATTCGCTGGCTTCGTCGGTTATGCGGTAATGAACCTCGCGGTAAACTTCTGGTTGACCAATAAAGGCATTCTGCCAACCACAGATGCCGCCGTTCTGAAAGCCAATAACATCCAGAGCATTCTTGGGATCCAGTCGATCGATACCGGGATCCTCGGTGCGGTGATCGCCGGTATTATCGTCTGGATGCTGCATGAGCGTTTCCATAATATCCGCCTGCCGGATGCGCTGGCATTCTTCGGCGGTACGCGCTTCGTACCAATTATCTCCTCGCTGGTGATGGGCCTTGTCGGCCTGGTGATTCCATTAGTCTGGCCGATTTTCGCCATGGGTATTAGCGGCTTGGGCCATATGATAAACAGCGCGGGTGATTTCGGACCGATGCTGTTTGGTACCGGTGAACGTCTGCTGTTGCCGTTTGGTCTGCATCACATTCTGGTGGCATTAATTCGCTTTACCGACGCAGGCGGCACGCAGGAGGTCTGCGGTCAAACCGTCAGCGGCGCACTGACCATCTTCCAGGCGCAATTGAGTTGCCCGACCACTCACGGTTTTTCTGAAAGCGTCACGCGTTTCCTTTCGCAAGGTAAAATGCCTGCGTTTCTCGGCGGTCTACCAGGTGCAGCGTTAGCTATGTATCACTGCGCGCGCCCGGAAAATCGCCATAAAATTAAAGGTCTGCTGATTTCTGGCCTGATCGCCTGCGTCGTTGGCGGCACTACCGAACCGCTGGAATTCCTGTTCCTGTTCGTAGCGCCAGTTCTGTATGTCATCCACGCGCTGTTAACCGGCCTCGGCTTCACCGTCATGTCTGTGCTCGGCGTCACCATCGGTAATACCGACGGCAATATCATCGACTTCGTGGTGTTCGGTATTTTGCATGGTCTGTCAACCAAGTGGTACATGGTGCCAGTGGTGGCGGCAATCTGGTTTGTCGTTTACTACGTCATCTTCCGTTTCGCTATCACCCGCTTCAATCTGAAAACCCCGGGGCGCGATAGCGAAGTTGCCAGCTCAATCGAAAAAGCCGTTGCCGGTGCGCCGGGTAAATCAGGTTACAACGTTCCTGCAATCCTCGAAGCATTAGGCGGTGCCGACAATATTGTCAGCCTCGATAACTGCATTACCCGTCTGCGTTTGTCTGTGGAAGATATGTCGCTTGTTAATGTGCAGGCACTGAAGGACAATCGGGCAATTGGCGTAGTACAACTTAATCAACATAACCTGCAGGTTGTTATCGGGCCACAAGTTCAGTCAGTAAAAGATGAAATGGCCGGTCTGATGCATACTGTCCAGGCATAAGGATAAGATATGTTCGATTTTTCAAAGGTCGTGGATCGTCATGGCACATGGTGTACACAGTGGGATTATGTCGCTGACCGTTTCGGCACTGCTGACCTGTTACCGTTCACGATTTCAGACATGGATTTTGCCACTGCCCCCTGCATTATCGAGGCGCTGAATCAGCGCCTGATGCACGGCGTATTTGGCTACAGCCGCTGGAAAAACGATGAGTTTCTCGCGGCTATTGCCCACTGGTTTTCCACCCAGCATTACACCGCAATTGATACGCAGACGGTGGTGTATGGCCCTTCTGTCATCTATATGGTTTCAGAACTGATTCGTCAGTGGTCTGAAACAGGTGAAGGCGTGGTGATCCACACGCCCGCCTATGACGCATTTTACAAGGCCATTGAAGGTAACCAGCGCACAGTAATGCCCGTTGCTTTAGAGAAGCAGGCTGACGGCTGGTTTTGCGATATGGGCAAGCTGGAAGCCGTTTTGGCGAAACCAGAATGTAAAATTATGCTCCTGTGTAACCCACAGAATCCTACCGGGAAAGTGTGGACGTGCGATGAGCTGGAGATCATGGCTGACCTGTGCGAGCGTCATGATGTGCGGGTTATTTCCGATGAAATCCATATGGATATGGTCTGGGGCGAGCAGCCGCATATTCCCTGGAGTAATGTGGCGCGGGGAGACTGGGCGTTGCTGACATCGGGATCGAAAAGTTTCAATATTCCCGCGCTGACCGGTGCTTACGGGATTATAGAAAATAGCAGCAGCCGTGATGCCTATTTATCGGCACTGAAAGGACGTGATGGGCTTTCTTCCCCTTCGGTACTGGCGTTAACTGCCCATATCGCCGCCTATCAGCAAGGTGCACCGTGGCTGGATGCCTTACGCGTCTATCTGAAAGATAACCTGACGTATATCTCAGATAAAATGAACGCCGCGTTTCCTGAACTCAACTGGCAGATCCCGCAATCCACTTATCTGGCCTGGCTTGATCTACGTCCGTTGAATATTGACGACAACGCGTTGCAAAAAGCGCTTATCGAGCAAGAAAAAGTCGCGATCATGCCGGGGTATACCTATGGTGAAGAAGGTCGTGGTTTTGTCCGTCTCAATGCCGGCTGCCCACGTTCGAAACTGGAAAAAGGTGTGGCTGGATTAATAAACGCCATCCGCGCTGTTCGCTAACCCCAATTGCGCAACGTAAAAAATCGTTGCGCAATCGTGGATTTTTACCCTGCTTTGTTTTTATAATGGTGCGCACTTTTATATCCAGAAAAAGAGTGCGACCATGATTGATACCACCCTGCCATTAACTGATATCCATCGCCACCTTGATGGCAACATTCGTCCCCAGACCATTCTTGAACTTGGCCGCCAGTATAATATCTCGCTTCCTGCACAATCCCTTGAAACACTGATTCCCCACGTTCAGGTCATTGCCAACGAACCCGATCTGGTGAGCTTTCTGACCAAACTTGACTGGGGCGTTAAAGTTCTCGCCTCTCTTGATGCCTGCCGCCGCGTGGCATTTGAAAACATTGAAGATGCAGCCCGTAACGGCCTGCGCTATGTCGAGCTGCGTTTTTCACCAGGCTACATGGCAATGGCACATAAGCTGCCTGTAGCGGGTGTTGTCGAAGCGGTGATCGATGGCGTACGTGAAGGTTGCCGCACCTTTGGTGTGCAGGCGAAGCTTATCGGCATTATGAGCCGAACCTTCGGCGAAGCCGCCTGTCAGCAAGAGCTGGAGGCCTTTTTAGCCCACCGTGACCAGATTACCGCACTTGATTTAGCTGGTGATGAACTTGGATTCCCGGGAAGTCTGTTCCTTTCTCACTTCAACCGCGCGCGTGATGCGGGCTGGCATATTACCGTCCATGCAGGCGAAGCTGCCGGGCCGGAAAGCATCTGGCAGGCGATTCGTGAACTGGGTGCGGAGCGTATTGGACATGGCGTAAAAGCCATTGAAGATCGGGCGCTGATGGATTTTCTCGCCGAGCAACAAATTGGTATTGAATCCTGTCTGACCTCCAATATTCAGACCAGCACCGTAGCAGAGCTGGCTGCACATCCGCTGAAAACGTTCCTTGAGCATGGCATTCGTGCCAGCATTAACACTGACGATCCCGGCGTACAGGGAGTGGATATCATTCACGAATATACCGTTGCCGCGCCAGCTGCTGGGTTATCCCGTGAGCAAATCCGCCAGGCACAGATTAATGGTCTGGAAATGGCTTTCCTCAGCGCAGAGGAAAAACGCGCACTGCGAGAAAAAGTCGCCGCGAAGTAACAAAAATGGATGGTGCAAATTGCACCATCCATTTTTCACGCAAGGCACAACGTCGCGCGATGTTTGGCGGATTCGATGCCCAGCTCAATCAACTCCATTACCTGGATTGCCTGGCTTGCCGGAACCGGATTTTCACCATCGCCATTTAACGCATCACGAATCGCCGCATAGTAAGCCGGATAATTCCCAGGCACCGTCAACAGCGTTTCTTCGACACGTTCCTCACCTTCCACGCGGGTAAGTACGCCATCACGCATATCGTAGCCCCAGTCTTCCTGCGGCAGACGCTCGCCATTTTTCAGACGTTCTTCCTGTGGATCGAGGCCATATTTCACATAACTGCCTCGGGATCCATGCACGATATACCGTGCTGACTCAGCGGCTGCCAGCATGGTACCGTGTAAAATGACTCGCCGCTGTGGATAGGACAAGATGGCGTGGAAATAATCGGTCGACTGCGCTCCGGGCCGTAACTGTGCCAAATCTACCGTCATGCTGACCGGTAAACCAAATAGCGTAATGGCCTGATCAAGAAGATGCGGTGCTAAATCGTACCAGATACCGCTGCCTGGGCCGCCCTGTTCACGCCAACGATCGCGCACCTGCGGACGGAAGCGGTCAAAATGAGACTCAAAGTAAGCAACTTCACCCAGCACGCCTTCCGCGAGCAAACCTTTTAGCGTCAAGAAATCGCTATCCCAACGGCGGTTATGGAATACAGACAGCACACGCCCCAGGCTTTTTGCCAGCGCATCCAGCTCTCGCGCTTGTGACAGTGTCACGGTAAAGGGTTTATCAACGACCACATGTTTACCCGCCTCAAGCGCCGCTTTGGCTAACGGGAAATGGGTATCGTTGGGTGTAGGAATGACAATCAGGTCTATGTTGGGATCGTTAAACAGATGCTTCGGCTCAGAGACAACCGTAACCGTTGGCCAGTCGGCTTTTACTTTTGTTTCATCACTGCTGGAGATTACCGCCAGTTCCAGCCCGGGCGTGCCCGCAATCAGGGGCGCATGGAAGGTTTTGCTCGCATAACCATACCCAATCAACCCAACACGGATGTTGTCGCTCATGTCATTGCCTCTCATTGAAGTATGATGGCTATTTGACACTATCCTTTACCCACGCTCAACAGTTTAATAACCTGCCAGCAATAAGGGATGTTGTTTAACTTAAGTCAAAAAAATAGCGAATTTTCCAACGACAAAAGCTAAATATCGCAAAAACCTCAGTAAAAATCTTGCTGGAGCTATTATTGCTAAGTAACATTTACCCCCTGAAGTTAATGGATCAATCAAGAGAGATGTGGGCTGTAATGAATCGTCTTATTGAATTAACAGGTTGGATCGTTCTTGTCGTTTCAGTCATTCTTCTTGGCGTGGCGAGTCACATTGACAACTATCAGCCACCTGAACAGAGTGCTTCGGTACAACACAAGTAAGCTCTGCACTTGTGGAGCGACATGCTGCCCGTCCGGGTGCATGTTTTCACTTGTCGGATATTAAACCAGGAATTTATTATCTTGTTCGATGTTGTTGGTGATTGTCAGGGATAGTAAAGCGCGTTACTCTTTTCAGAGCAGTTTTTCATCCCTGAATATTTGCCATCAGCGCATTCTTATTATTGTAATAACACAAGCGTTCACTTTTGGTGAAATTTTATCATCACTAATAATACCTACCCCTTTGGTATTAATTATTTTATGGACCTTTTATGACTGTTCAGGACTACTTATTAAAATTTCGCAAAATCAGTTCACTCGAAAGTCTGGAAAAACTCTACGACCATCTTAATTACACCCTGACGGACGATCAGGAACTGATCAATATGTATCGTGCTGCCGATCACCGTCGCGCAGAGCTGGTTTCTGGCGGGCGTTTGTTTGACCTCGGCCAGGTACCGAAGTCCGTCTGGCACTATGTCCAATAAAGAAAGTAGCGATCGGTTATAAAAGCCTTATAATAACGCCCCTAAAATTAGATTTGCCTGTTTGCGTCGCTATTCTGGAGAACCTATGACCACCACAACGCCACAACGTATTGGAGGCTGGTTGCTTGGCCCGTTGGCCTGGCTTTTAGTCGCTCTGTTGAGTACGACGCTGGCGTTGTTGCTGTATACCGCTGCGTTATCTTCTCCGCAAACATTTCAAACGCTCGGCGGACAAGCACTGACGACACAAATCTTATGGGGCGTTTCTTTTATTACCGCTATCGCCATGTGGTATTACACACTGTGGTTGACCATCGCTTTCTTTAAACGTCGGCGTTGTGTTCCTAAACACTATATTATCTGGCTGCTTATTTCCGTATTGCTGGCAGTAAAAGCATTCGCTTTTTCACCCGTGGAAGTTGGCATAGCCGTTCGCCAGTTGCTGTTTACTTTGTTGGCAACCGCATTGATCGTCCCCTATTTCAAACGCTCGTCGCGGGTAAAAGCGACGTTTGTGAATCCGTAATAACCTTACAGTTAACCTGTTGTCGCCTGCTCTGGATTAACGGATAATAGGCGGCTTTTTTATTTCAGGCCGAAAAATGACTGACTACCTGTTACTGTTTGTCGGAACTGTACTGGTCAATAACTTTGTACTGGTCAAGTTTCTCGGTCTCTGTCCGTTTATGGGGGTTTCCAAAAAACTGGAAACCGCGATGGGCATGGGGCTGGCAACAACGTTTGTGATGACGCTGACGTCTATTTGCGCCTGGCTTATCGATACGTGGATTTTGATCCCACTTAATCTGATTTACCTGCGCACCCTGGCATTTATTCTGGTGATTGCTGTGGTCGTGCAGTTCACCGAGATGGTGGTGCGCAAAACCAGCCCGGTGCTTTACCGTCTGCTGGGGATTTTTTTGCCGCTTATCACCACCAACTGTGCAGTGCTCGGCGTGGCGTTGCTGAATATCAATCTCGGGCACAATTTCTTGCAGTCGGCGCTGTACGGTTTTTCCGCCGCTGTCGGTTTCTCGCTGGTGATGGTGCTCTTCGCCGCCATCCGCGAACGCCTTGCTGTGGCTGATGTCCCGGCACCTTTTCGCGGTAATGCCATTGCGTTAATTACCGCAGGTCTTATGTCTCTGGCCTTTATGGGCTTTAGTGGTTTGGTGAAGTTGTAATGAATGCTATCTGGATTGCCGTTGCCGCCGTGAGCCTGCTGGGCCTGGCGTTTGGCGCCATTCTGGGTTATGCCTCCCGCCGTTTTGCGGTGGAAGACGATCCGGTCGTTGAGAAAATTGACGAAATCTTACCGCAGAGCCAGTGTGGTCAGTGCGGTTATCCCGGCTGTCGCCCCTACGCGGAAGCCATCAGCTGTAACGGTGAAAAAATCAACCGTTGCGCCCCAGGTGGCGAAGCTGTGATGCTAAAAATTGCCGAGTTGCTTAATGTCGAGCCGCAGCCGCTGGATGGCGAAGCGCAAGAGCTAACGCCTGCGCGGATGGTGGCGGTTATTGATGAAAATAACTGTATTGGCTGCACTAAATGTATTCAGGCTTGTCCGGTAGACGCCATCGTTGGCGCTACCCGTGTCATGCATACGGTAATGAGTGATCTCTGTACGGGCTGCAATTTATGTGTTGATCCGTGCCCGACGCACTGCATCTCGTTGCAACCGGTCGCAGAAACACCTGACTCCTGGAAATGGGATCTGAACACCATTCCCGTGCGTATCATTCCCGTGGAACACCATGCTTAAGTTATTCTCTGCATTCAGAAAAAATAAAATCTGGGATTTCAACGGCGGCATCCATCCACCGGAGATGAAAACCCAGACCAACGGTACCCCCCTGCGCCAGGTACTACTGGCGCAGCATTTTGTTATTCCACTGAAACAGCATATTGGCGCTGAAGGTGAGTTGTGCGTTAGCGTCGGCGATAAAGTATTGCGCGGCCAGCCGCTTACCCGTGGTCGCGGCAAAATGCTGCCTGTTCACGCGCCCACCTCGGGTACCGTTACGGCTATTGCGCCCCACTCTACGGCTCATCCTTCAGCTTTAGCTGAATTAAGCGTGATTATTGATGCCGATGGTGAAGACTGCTGGATCCCGCGCGACGGCTGGGTCGATTATCGCTCTCGCAGTCGCGAAGAGTTAATCGAGCGCATACATCAGTTTGGTGTTGCCGGGCTGGGCGGTGCCGGATTCCCGACAGGCGTTAAATTGCAGGGTGGTGGAGATAAGATTGAAACGTTGATTATCAACGCTGCTGAGTGCGAGCCGTACATTACCGCCGATGACCGTTTGATGCAGGATTGCGCGGCTCAGGTCGTAGAGGGTATTCGCATTCTTGCGCATATTCTGCAGCCACGCGAAATTCTTATCGGCATTGAAGATAACAAACCGCAGGCGATTTCCATGCTGCGCGCGGTGCTGGCGGACTCTAACGATATTTCTCTGCGGGTGATTCCAACCAAATATCCTTCTGGCGGTGCTAAACAATTAACCTACATTCTGACCGGGAAGCAGGTTCCACATGGCGGGCGTTCATCCGATATCGGCGTATTAATGCAAAACGTCGGCACTGCTTATGCAGTGAAACGTGCCGTTATTGATGGCGAGCCGATTACCGAGCGTGTTGTAACCCTGACTGGCGAAGCAATCGCTCGCCCGGGCAACGTCTGGGCACGGCTGGGGACGCCAGTGCGTCATTTATTGAATGATGCCGGATTCTGCCCCTCTGCCGATCAAATGGTGATTATGGGTGGCCCGCTAATGGGCTTTACCTTGCCATGGCTGGATGTCCCGGTCGTAAAGATTACCAACTGTCTGTTGGCTCCCTCTGCCAATGAACTTGGCGAACCACAGGAAGAACAAAGCTGCATCCGGTGTAGCGCCTGTGCTGACGCCTGCCCTGTGGATCTTTTGCCGCAACAGTTGTACTGGTTCAGCAAAGGTCAGCAACACGATAAAGCTACCACGCATAACATTGCCGACTGCATTGAATGTGGGGCTTGCGCGTGGGTTTGCCCGAGCAATATTCCCTTGGTGCAATATTTCCGTCAGGAAAAAGCTGAAATTGCGGCTATTCGTCAGGAAGAAAAGCGCGCCGCAGAAGCCAAAGCGCGTTTCGAAGCGCGCCAGGCTCGTCTGGAGCGCGAAAAAGCGACTCGCCTTGAACGACATAAGAGCGCAGCCGTTCAACCTGCAGCCAAAGATAAAGATGCGATTGCTGCCGCTCTGGCGCGGGTGAAAGAGAAACAGGCCCAGGCTACACAGCCTATTGTGATTAAAGCGGGCGAACGCCCGGATAACAGTGCAATTATTGCAGAACGGGAAGCCCGTAAAGCGCAAGCCAGAGCGAAACAGGCAGAACTGGAGCAAACTAACGACGCAGCAACCGTTGCTGAACCACGTAAAACTGCCGTTGAAGCAGCTATCGCCCGCTCCAAAGCGCGCAAGCTGGAACAGCAACAGGCTAATGCGGAACCAGAAGAACAGGTCGATCCGCGCAAAGCCGCCGTCGAAGCCGCTATTGCCCGTGCCAAAGCGCGCAAGCTGGAACAGCAACAGGCTAATGCGGAACCAGAAGAACAGGTCGATCCGCGCAAAGCCGCCGTCGAAGCCGCTATTGCCCGCGCCAAAGCACGCAAGCTGGAACAGCAACAGGCCAATGCGGAGCCAGAAGAACAGGTTGATCCGCGCAAAGCTGCCGTCGAAGCCGCTATTGCCCGCGCCAAAGCACGCAAGCTGGAACAGCAACAGGCTAATGCGGAACCAGAAGAACAGGTCGATCCGCGCAAAGCCGCAGTTGCCGCGGCTATTGCCCGCGTTCAGGCCAAAAAAGCCGCCCAGCAAAAGGTTGTAAACGAGGACTAAATGGTATTCAGAATAGCTAGCTCCCCTTATACCCATAACCAGCGCCAGACATCGCGCATTATGCTGTTGGTGTTGCTCGCAGCCGTGCCAGGAATCGCAGCGCAACTGCGGTTTTTTGGTTGGGGTACTCTCGTTCAGATCCTGTTGGCGTCGGTCAGTGCTCTGTTAGCCGAAGCTCTCGTACTCAAACTACGCAAGCAGTCGGTAGCCGCAACGTTGAAAGATAACTCAGCATTGCTGACAGGCTTATTGCTGGCGGTAAGTATTCCCCCCCTAGCGCCATGGTGGATGGTCGTACTGGGTACGGTGTTTGCGGTGATCATCGCTAAACAGTTGTATGGCGGTCTGGGGCAAAACCCGTTTAATCCGGCAATGATTGGTTATGTGGTCTTACTGATCTCCTTCCCGGTGCAGATGACCAGCTGGTTACCGCCACATGAAATTGCGGTCAACATCCCTGGTTTTATCGACGCCATACAGGTTATTTTCAGCGGTCATACCGCCAGTGGTGGTGATATGAATACGCTACGCTTAGGTATTGATGGCATTAGTCAGGCGACACCGCTGGATACATTCAAAACCTCTGTCCGCGCAGGTCATTCGGTTGAACAGATTATGCAATATCCGATCTACAGCGGTATTCTGGCGGGCGCTGGTTGGCAATGGGTAAATCTCGCCTGGCTGGCTGGTGGCGTGTGGTTGCTATGGCAGAAAGCGATTCGCTGGCATATTCCCCTCAGCTTCTTAGTAACGCTGGCGTTATGCGCAACGTTGGGCTGGTTGTTCTCACCAGAAACACTGGCAGCACCGCAAATTCATCTGCTGTCTGGTGCGACTATGCTCGGCGCATTCTTTATTTTGACTGACCCAGTTACTGCTTCTACGACCAATCGTGGTCGGCTGATGTTCGGCGCGCTGGCGGGCTTATTAGTCTGGTTGATCCGCAGTTTCGGCGGCTATCCTGACGGCGTGGCTTTTGCCGTCCTGCTGGCGAACATCACGGTTCCTCTGATCGATTACTACACGCGTCCGCGCGTCTACGGCCATCGCAAAGGGTAAACCATGCTGAAAACTATCCGAAAACACGGCATTACACTGGCACTATTTGCAGCGGGTTCTACAGGGTTAACTGCGGCCATCAACCAGATGACCAAAACGACAATTGCTGAACAGGCCAGTCTGCAACAAAAGACGTTATTTGATCAGGTGCTGCCAGCCGAACGCTATAACAATGCGCTCGCACAGAGTTGCTATCTGGTAACTGCGCCAGAGTTAGGTAAAGGTGAGCATCGGGTTTACATCGCCAAACAGGATGACAAACCGGTAGCCGCCGTTCTGGAAGCAACCGCGCCAGATGGCTATTCCGGTGCGATTCAGCTGCTGGTGGGAGCCGATTTTAATGGCACGGTACTTGGCACGCGCGTGACAGAGCACCACGAAACGCCAGGGCTTGGCGATAAAATCGAATTGCGCCTTTCTGACTGGCTCACCCATTTTGCGGGAAAAAAAATCAGTGGTGCGGATGATGCGCACTGGGCGGTGAAGAAAGATGGTGGTGATTTCGACCAGTTCACCGGCGCGACGATTACTCCCCGCGCGGTGGTTAATGCGGTAAAACGCGCCGGATTGTACGCTCAGACGTTACCGGCACAACTTTCTCAACTTCCTGCCTGTGGAGAATAAAGCGTGAGCGAAATTAAAGACGTTATTGTTCAGGGGTTGTGGAAAAACAACTCTGCACTGGTCCAACTGCTCGGCCTTTGTCCGCTATTGGCGGTCACATCCACTGCCACTAACGCTCTGGGTTTAGGACTTGCGACTACGCTGGTACTGACGCTGACCAACCTGACCATTTCGACGCTGCGTCACTGGACGCCAGCCGAGATCCGCATTCCCATTTACGTGATGATCATCGCCTCGGTGGTCAGCGCTGTACAGATGCTGATCAACGCCTACGCCTTTGGCCTGTATCAATCATTAGGGATTTTTATTCCGCTGATTGTCACTAACTGTATCGTTGTGGGCCGCGCTGAAGCCTTCGCCGCCAAAAAAGGTCCGGCGCTTTCGGCACTGGACGGCTTTTCAATTGGTACGGGCGCAACCTGCGCCATGTTCGTGCTGGGTTCACTACGCGAAATTATCGGCAATGGCACGTTGTTTGACGGTGCAGATGCGCTGTTAGGTAGCTGGGCAAAAGTATTACGCGTGGAGATTTTCCACACCGACTCCCCTTTCCTGCTGGCGATGCTGCCACCAGGTGCATTTATTGGCTTGGGACTGATGCTGGCAGGAAAATACCTGATTGATGAAAGAATGAAAAAGCGCCGTGCTGAAGCAGCTGCCGAACGTGCATTGCCAAACGGTGAAACAGGGAATGTCTGATGAACAAAGCAAAACGTCTGGAGATCCTCACTCGCCTGCGTGAGAACAATCCTCATCCCACCACCGAGCTTAATTTCAGTTCGCCTTTTGAATTGCTGATTGCCGTACTGCTTTCCGCTCAGGCGACCGATATCAGTGTTAATAAGGCGACGGCGAAACTCTACCCGGTGGCGAATACGCCTGCAGCGATGCTTGAACTAGGCGTTGAAGGGGTGAAAACCTATATCAAAACGATTGGCCTTTATAACAGCAAAGCAGAAAATATCATCAAAACCTGCCGTATATTACTGGAACAACATAATGGCGAGGTTCCGGAAGATCGTGCTGCGCTTGAAGCCCTGCCCGGCGTAGGTCGTAAAACAGCCAACGTCGTATTAAACACTGCATTCGGCTGGCCGACTATTGCTGTCGACACGCACATTTTCCGCGTTTGTAATCGTACTCAATTTGCGCCGGGGAAAAACGTCGAACAGGTAGAAGAAAAGCTACTGAAAGTGGTTCCGGCAGAGTTTAAAGTCGACTGCCACCATTGGTTGATCCTGCACGGGCGTTATACCTGCATTGCCCGCAAGCCCCGCTGTGGCTCTTGTATTATTGAAGATCTTTGTGAATACAAAGAGAAAGTTGACATCTGAAGAAAAGGGGTAACACCGATTACCCCATTGATAACCTTTCTTTATCCTCTTTTAAAACATCTTTTTAACGTCAATGATGCCATTGCTTAGCGTTATCATCAGGTAATCCGTTTGCGGATAACCAAAAATGCAGGTTAATTGTTTTTTTAATAGCGAAATTTTCTATTCATTCGTGATCAAGATCACGATGCTGTGGCAATGTAAAAACATTGCAAGAATCAGGTTAAAATGATTTAAATTTACACACGCAACAAATATTGACCTGCAAAACATT
Organism: Shigella sp. FJ200513; assembly: GCF_040495915.1. Lineage (NCBI taxonomy): Bacteria > Pseudomonadati > Pseudomonadota > Gammaproteobacteria > Enterobacterales > Enterobacteriaceae > Shigella > Shigella sp. FJ200513. The sequence goes on from NZ_JBDYCV010000070.1 coordinate 14,986, forward strand.
ACACTGGCTATTTTTCAGAAACTGGACTATCTCACTAGGAAAAACGCTAAATAGCAGAACATATCGCCGCCAAGCCATCATCCCCCTCTCAATGCAGTGAAAAAATCTGCCGTTACGTTTTTTGAAAAATTTAACGCTGGATAACATTTCCCGGAATGGTTGAATTCCCCGCCTCAGTTATATGTAACAGATTATTACAAAGGACTTGTCTGAAAGTGCAAGATAGTGAACATTACCTGCCGTTTCCCCTCCCACTATAACAATTGCGCGTATGTTTTTTAGACATAACGCGAGAAAGCACCCCCGTTAATATGGGATGTAAAAAAAGAGGTAAAAGTGTCCACTGCAAACCAAAAACCAACTGAAAGCGTCAGTTTGAACGCTTTCAAACAACCGAAGGCGTTCTATCTCATCTTCTCGATTGAGTTATGGGAACGTTTTGGTTATTACGGCCTACAAGGAATTATGGCTGTTTACCTGGTTAAACAACTGGGTATGTCTGAAGCGGATTCAATCACCCTTTTCTCTTCCTTTAGTGCCCTGGTTTATGGTCTGGTCGCTATCGGCGGCTGGTTAGGTGACAAGGTACTGGGTACTAAACGCGTAATTATGCTCGGCGCTATTGTGCTGGCGATTGGTTATGCTCTGGTTGCCTGGTCTGGTCACGACGCCGGTATTGTTTATATGGGTATGGCGGCTATTGCGGTCGGTAACGGCCTGTTTAAAGCTAACCCGTCTTCTCTGCTTTCTACATGCTATGAGAAAAACGACCCACGTCTGGACGGTGCATTCACCATGTACTACATGTCCGTCAACATCGGCTCTTTCTTCTCTATGATAGCCACCCCGTGGCTGGCCGCGAAATACGGCTGGAGTGTTGCGTTTGCGTTGAGCGTTGTAGGCCTGCTGATCACTATCGTTAACTTCGCCTTCTGCCAACGCTGGGTTAAACAGTACGGTTCAAAACCAGACTTTGAACCAGTCAACTACCGTAACCTGTTGCTGACCATTATTGGTGTTGTGGCGCTGATCGCTGTTGCCACCTGGCTACTGCACAATCAGGAAGTTGCGCGTATGGCGCTGGGCGTTGTTGCCTTCGGTATTGTGGTTATCTTCGGTAAAGAAGCTTTCGCGATGAAAGGTGCTGCGCGTCGTAAAATGATCGTTGCCTTCATCCTGATGCTCGAAGCAATCATCTTCTTCGTGCTGTACAGCCAGATGCCAACGTCACTGAACTTCTTTGCGATTCGTAACGTTGAGCACTCCATTCTGGGTCTGGCCGTAGAACCTGAGCAGTATCAGGCACTGAACCCGTTCTGGATCATCATCGGTAGTCCGATTCTGGCCGCTATCTATAACAAGATGGGTGATACCCTGCCGATGCCAACCAAGTTTGCAATCGGCATGGTGATGTGTTCTGGTGCGTTCCTGATTCTGCCGCTGGGTGCGAAATTCGCGTCTGACGCAGGTATCGTGTCTGTCAGCTGGCTGGTCGCAAGCTATGGCCTGCAGAGCATCGGGGAACTGATGATCTCTGGTCTGGGTCTGGCAATGGTTGCACAACTCGTTCCGCAGCGTCTGATGGGCTTCATTATGGGTAGCTGGTTCCTGACCACTGCCGGTGCAAACCTGATTGGTGGTTATGTTGCGGGTATGATGGCTGTGCCGGATAACGTTACCGACCCGCTGATGTCACTGGAAGTCTATGGTCGCGTATTCTTGCAGATTGGTGTCGCTACTGCCGTTATTGCAGTACTGATGCTGCTGACCGCGCCTAAACTGCACCGCATGACGCAGGATGACGCTGCAGACAAAGCGGCGAAAGCTACTGTAGCGTAAAATTCAGGGAAACTCTTTTACAAGCCGCTAACTTTTCGTTAGCGGCTTTTTTTTTGTTCAGCAACGCACTACCATACTTTAAACCACAGACAAAAGGAGTTACCGATGAAATTGTTCTACAAACCGGGCGCCTGCTCTCTCGCTTCCCATATCACCCTGCGTGAGAGCGGAAAGGATTTTACGCTCGTCAGTGTGGATTTAATGAAAAAACGTCTCGAAAACGGTGACGATTACTTTTCCGTTAACCCTAAGGGGCAGGTGCCTGCATTGCTGCTGGACGATGGTACTTTGCTGACGGAAGGCGTTGCGATTATGCAGTATCTTGCCGACAGCGTCCCCGACCGCCAGTTGCTGGCACCGGTAAACAGTATTTCCCGCTATAAAACCATCGAATGGCTGAATTACATCGCCACCGAGCTGCATAAAGGTTTCACACCTCTGTTTCGCCCAGATACACCGGAAGAGTACAAACCGACAGTTCGCGCGCAGCTGGATAAGAAGCTGCAATATGTGAACGAGGCACTGAAGGATGAGCACTGGATCTGCGGGCAAAGATTTACAATTGCTGATGCCTATCTGTTTACGGTTCTGCGCTGGGCATACGCGGTGAAACTGAATCTGGAAGGGTTAGAGCACATTGCGGCATTTATGCAACGTATGGCTGAACGTCCGGAAGTACAAGACGCGCTGTCAGCGGAAGGCTTAAAGTAATAGCCATCGGCCCACAGGTCGTTGTGGGCCGAAATGAGATATTTCAGAGCTTTGTTGCGCTGAAGTAATGTTCTGGTTTGGCAATACGATCCTGAGCAGCCACCACTTGCAGCTCATATTCCTGCATTGCTTTGGTGGTCACCATGATTTCGTAGACTGCAGCGGTCACATGTTCCAGGGCCTCCTGCAGCGTTGCCCCCTGAAGCAGTTTCACCAGCAGTAAACCGCTCGTCACATCACCAACACCTACCGGCTGGCGCATACCAAAATCCACCAGTGGACGGCTGATATGCCAGACTTCATCGGCGGTGACCAGCAGCATTTCAAAACGGTCACGGCTGTAGCCAGCTCGCGCCAGGTGTTTAACCAACACAATTTGTGGCCCTTGCTCAATGAGTTCGCGCGCTGCCAGAACCGCTTCTTCGACGTTATTTACCGCATGCTCACAGAGTATTTCCAGCTCAACCAGATTCGGCGCAATGATATCGCTGGCAGGCAAACCGTGCCGCACATGAAACTCTGCGACACCCGGTGCAACGATACAGCCTTTTTCCGGATGACCCATTACCGGATCGCAAAAATATTTCGCCTGCGGATTCGCTGCTTTCACCTGACGGACGATACCGAGGATATGTTCACCCTGCTCCGCCGATCCCAGATAGCCACTTAATACGGCATCACAGGTGTGTAATTTATCAATGGCGGCAATGCCTTGCACAATTTCGGTTAAATGGCTGGGCGGCATCACGCAGCCAGTCCATTTGCCGTATTGGGTGTGATTAGAAAATTGAACGGTGTTCAGCGGCCAGACGTTCGCGCCCAGGCGGCGCATCGGAAACTCTGCCGCACTGTTACCCGCATGACCATAAACAACGTGAGACTGGATAGCGAGAATATTTTTCATCATGTTCCCTGTATAAAAACCAGGGGGAGTGATTTCTCACTCCCCCTTTCCACTTAATGCATTATTTCCAGCAAATCAGACAGTAATTCTTTTTGCCGCGACGCAGTAAGGTAAAACGACCAAACAGACGATCTTCTTCTTTAAAGAAGTATTCAGGATCGGACTGTTTTTCACCGTTAATGGTGATGGCATTGGAGGCGATAGTTTTACGCGCCTGACCACGGGAAGGTTGCAGTTCAGAATCGACCAGCGCCTGCATCAGGTCTGCGCCCTTTTCCATCTCAACCATCGGTACGCCGTCCTGCGCCAGCTGTTCGAAGTCCGCTTCACTCAGCGCACTCAAAGAACCGCTGAACAGGCATTCGGTAATACGTTTTGCCGCCTGTAAACCTTCTTCACCGTGAACCAGACGAGTCACCTGCTCCGCCAGTACATACTGGGCGCGCGGTGCTTTACCGCTGTTTTTATCTTCTTCTTCTAGGGCGTTGATCTCTTCAATGCTCATAAAGGTGAAGAACTTCAGGAAGCGGTAAACGTCGGCATCCGCAGTGTTGATCCAGAACTGGTAGAATTTGTACGGGCTGGTTTTCTTCGGATCCAACCAGACTGCGCCGCCTTCAGTTTTACCAAATTTGGTGCCGTCTGCTTTGGTGATCAGCGGAACGGTCAGGCCAAACACCTGATTCTGATGCAGACGACGGGTCAGGTCGATACCAGAAGTGATGTTACCCCACTGGTCAGAACCACCAATTTGCAGCACCACATCGTACTGTTTGTTCAGACAGGCGAAGTCATAACCCTGCAACAGGTTGTAGGAAAACTCAGTGAACGAAATCCCCTGATCTTCACGGTTGAGACGCTGCTTAACCGCTTCTTTGTTGATCATCTGGTTAACGGAGAAGTGTTTGCCAATATCGCGCAGGAAGGTCAGCACATTCATATTGCCGAACCAGTCATAGTTGTTCGCCGCGATAGCAGAGTTTTCTCCACAGTCGAAATCGAGGAACGGGGCAACCTGCTTACGGATTTTGTCCACCCACTCCTGAACAGTTTCTTCGGTGTTCAGCTTACGCTCGGCAGCTTTGAAGCTCGGGTCGCCAATCAGACCCGTCGCGCCGCCTACCAGCGCAACCGGCTTGTGGCCCGCCTGCTGGAAGCGTTTCAGGCATAACAATGGAACAAGATGCCCCAAATGCAAGCTGTCAGCGGTAGGATCGAAGCCGCAATAGAGCGCGATCGGGCCTTGCGCCAGTCGCTCTGCTAACGCTTCCTCGTCCGTCACCTGGGCTACCAGCCCCCGCTCTTGCAATTGTTTAATCAAGTTACTGCTTGCCATCAAAATCTCCATGTATATAACGACTGCACCTTTGCCGGTACACGACTTTTCGCCAGATGCGAAAGAGACATAGAATAAAGTGCCAGAATCAGGAGTACCAGCGATTAAAGCAAGATTTTTGCATCTTTTCAGGGTGCAAGACGATCAATCTTCCACGCATCATTTTCACGCTGGTACAAAAAGCGGTCATGCAGGCGATGCTCACCGCCCTGCCAGAACTCAATCTGTTCAAGGCTGACGCGAAAACCGCCCCAAAAGCTCGGCAATGGCACTTCGCCCTGTTGAAACTTCTGCTTCAGCTCCAGGAATTTACTTTCAAGGATACCGCGGGCAGAAATGCGACTGGACTGCTTCGAAACCCATGCACCAATCTGGCTATCACGCGGGCGGCTATGAAAATATTTCATCACTTCGAGAGTCGAAAGTCGTTCTGCTTTACCGATCACCATCACCTGGCGTTCAAGGGTATGCCACGGGAACAGCAGGCTAACGCGCGGATTATTTTCAATTTGATGTGCTTTACGGCTACCGAGGTTGGTGTAAAACACCATGCCTTTTTCGTCGTAATGTTTGAGTAAAACGATGCGCTGATAAGGCTGACCATGTTCATCCACGGTAGCGACCACCATCGCGGTAGGGTCCGCCAGTTTGGCTTCACAAGCCTGAGAGAGCCAACGTTCAAAAAGGGTTAATGGATCGGCGGGAAGATCGCGGCGGCGTAACCCGCCTTTGGTGTATTCACGGCGCAGATGCGCGATTTGCTGCAATTCGTCGTTATCAGACATGGTTTTCTTTACGGATTGTCAGTGGGTGACGCTATTGTGCGCCGCCCCTGGAAAAATCTCAACGCTGTGGATTTTGTAACTGACAGTTATTCAAGACGATGCGGTCGCGTTTATAGACAGTCGCTTCCTCACCTTTCGACCAGAAAACATAGATCCCGTCGGAGTAACGCGCGCCAGAGGCTGAAAGGCCCTGTTTGAGATGCAGTAGTTGATTATCGTAAACAAAACTGACTTCCTGGCGCGGATTATTCAGTTTGACCGTCAACGGTTTTTCATCACACTGGTATTCCAGCGTATCGGTTTGCATTCGCTCAACCTGGATTTGCCCCTATATTTCCAGACATCTGTTATCACTTAACCCATTACAAGCCCGCTGCCGCAGATATTCCCGTG